>NZ_JBIYSM020000009.1:0-105874 GCF_044759095.2 Brevibacillus soli | reverse complement strand
GCTGTGGTGAAGTTGGAGTTCACGCCGGTCTGTCACACCGGAGGTCGCGGGTTCGAGTCCCGTCAGCTCCGCCATTTCTATGAAGGAAATTTTCGGGCCTCTCACCCGTAAACGGGTTCACCCTCGGGGTGATTCGTGGAAAAATGCCGGGTACTGCAGATCTGGCTCGCGAAGAAGTTGTTTCGACGCTGCATCGCCAGTGGAAGCGAGTCCCGTCAGCTCCGCCATCCTTTTTATGGTGGCAGCAAACCAATAAATCTGGCTCGGTAGCTCAGTCGGTAGAGCAGAGGACTGAAAATCCTCGTGTCGGCGGTTCGATTCCGTCCCGAGCCACCATTTATAGGGGCATAGTTTAACGGTAGAACGAAGGTCTCCAAAACCTTTGGTGTGGGTTCGATTCCTACTGCCCCTGCCACTTTTTTCATTCAATGGCGGTCGTGGCGAAGTGGTTAACGCATCGGATTGTGGCTCCGACATTCGTGGGTTCGATTCCCATCGATCGCCCCATTAATCTCATATTGGGGTATAGCCAAGCGGTAAGGCAACGGACTTTGACTCCGTCATTCCTAGGTTCGAATCCTAGTACCCCAGCCATTTCCATGCGGACGTAGCTCAATTGGTAGAGCGTCGCCTTGCCAAGGCGAAGGTCGCGGGTTCGAGACCCGTCGTCCGCTCCACTTGTTTCTGGAGGCATAGCCAAGTGGTAAGGCACGGGTCTGCAAAACCCTTATCCCCCGGTTCGAATCCGGGTGCCTCCTCCACAAAAAATTCCTATTGACTACTTTGTTTAACATATGCTAAATTGTGTTTAGCAAACAAAATAATACATGCCGGTATGGCGGAATTGGCAGACGCGCGCGACTCAAAATCGTGAGGGAAACCGTGGGGGTTCAAGTCCCTCTACCGGCACCATACATACTACACCAGATGCGTTTTTTCGCTTGTATAAGCGGGAAAGCGCATTTTTTTCGCCGAATGATAACAAAGGGTTTCTCGTAAAAAGCATCTTCACAAAAAAGGAGGTGTTTCTGATGTATTACGGGCTGAATGACAGACCTCCGTGGAGCATTACGATTCTCTCTGCTCTGCAATGGTTAATTGTAACGGTTTCCAGCAGCGTAGTGGTTCCACTCGTCGTCGGTGATGTTTACGGGTTACAGCATGAAGAAATCAGTCGGTTTATGCAGCAGACGATCTTTTTTGTCGGACTGGCTTCCTTTTTGCAAGTTTGGATCGGCCATCGCTTTCCGATGATGGAGGCACCTGCGGGATTGTGGTGGGGCATCTTTATCATTTTAGCGCAGATTGGGATGAGTGCAGGACTGGATCCCCGTCTCATCGGGCAGTCATTTCAGCTCGGCTTGCTGGTGGCCGGGGGGCTTTTTGTGGCCCTGGGAATGGCGGGGTGGATCGGGAAAATTCAGCAGTGGTTTACTCCGCTGGTCTCTGGGACGTATATGATCCTGTTGGCAGTCTCTCTCTGCAGCAACTTTGTCTCCGGTTTGCTGGGGATCGGTTACCAGCAAGCAGAGTATGTACAGTCCGACATTTCTCTTGTTTCCGTTGGGATTATCGCGCTGGTCATCCTTATTATGCGGATTCCCAGCGTGGCTAGTTTTGCCGTGCTGCTTGGCATGGTTCTCGGTTGGGGAGCATACGCTTTGCTCGGCTGGACAGAACCGGTTGGCCGATCACAGGAAGCAGTGGTATTGCCAAGCCTGCTCTTTTGGGGACCGATGCGCTTGGACTGGGGAGTCGTCCTGACTAGCATATTAACCGGGTTTGTCCTGTTGACGAATCTGATTACCAGTATGGTGGTGGTTGGAAAAGCGACAAATGAACCGGCGAGCGTTCAGCAGTTGAACCGGGGCGGCATTTTTACCGGAGTCTCGCACATGTTGTCCGGTCTTGCCGGGGTGGTGGGGATGATTCCGCTGTCTCTGGCTGCTGCCGTGATTAAAACGACGAAAATGGCGGCTCGACTGCCGTTTATGGTGGCCATGTTGGTCATGATGGTCATTGGCGTGTTGCCAGCTGTCTCGCAATTCCTTGCGGCGATGCCAACACCCGTCGCTTATGCAGCTATGTTCGTCTCGTTTACTCAACTGCTAGGCTTCGGGATAAAGGATTTGGCCTCTGTGAGGCTGGACGATCGGTCGATCACCATCGTGGGCAGTTCCCTTCTGCTGGGAATTGGCGTCATGTTCGTTCCGGCTGCGGCCTGGAAGCAGCTTCATCCGCTGTTCAGTTTTTTGTTTGGCAACGGTTTGCTTTTGGGAGTATTGGTCTGTTTGTTTTTGGAGCATGTTGTCATCAGGCACCGATCAACCGCAACATTAAGAAAACCCACCCGGCATTAGCTAACGCTTCGCCGGGCGGGGCCCCGAACACTTTTCTAGCGGCTGTATGGGATGTCCAAATTTATAAATTCTTATACACGAACAAGACGGCTCTCTGTGACAGAGAGCCGCTTTTTATAGAGGAATTATCCCGAAGTGACGATGTAGCTGAGAGCGACTTCTCCCCCGTTGATTTCCGTAAACATGCGGGCCGTGGAGCCGAGAATTTCGTCACGCTTGATTGGCGAGACTTGTTCATGGAAAAAAATGACCTGCATCAGGTTCCTGCTTTGATCTGTCACGCGAGTACGGACGGAGTCAACAATCGGACTGCCGAACGGGCCCTGGTCGTCTGCGAGCAGAAGTTTGCCTTCCATGTGAACCTCTCGGCCGTTTAAGCCTTCGTATTGATCAGCAGCTTGTCCCAATCGGCAAACGACGCTGCCGGTCAGCTTGTTCTCGTCGTAAATGCCGTACGGAAGTGCGTGATGAACCGACAGGAAGTTGTTGACATCGACTGCCGAATTGACCCAAAAGAAGGCATTTCCTTGCAGCAGGCGGCGAAGCAGAGACTCGGAAGAGGGACGGTATCGGGATGGATCGATGCCCAATTTTTTAAAACAGGCGCGCCATTCGCGTACGCCTTCGATTTCTGTCAGTTTTCCCGCCTCATGCTCCAGTCTGAGCGATTCGACAAACAGGTTGATTCGCCCCTGAAGCAGTTTGGGTGAATCGGTAAGAGACACGCCTGAATAATGAAGAACGCCCAGCGAAAAATGGGGCAGATGTTCAAAAACGGCGTCGTCAATCCGCACTTTCATTTGTTTGTGTCCCCTTTCATTCCACCTATTTTTGGTAGTATATCACAGATTTTTTTGTAGAAGCGACTGTCCTTCGATACAATAAAGGAGAACGGGAGGAATGTCTGACTATGCGTGAAGTAACCATCTACACAGACGGAGCTTGTTCGGGAAACCCGGGACCGGGTGGTTGGGGAGCGGTGCTCCTGTACGGCGAACATAAAAAAGAGATGTCGGGTTCCGCTCAGAACACGACGAACAACAGGATGGAGCTGCAGGCGGCGATCGAAGCATTGTCCGTGCTGAAAGAGCCGTGCAAGGTAACACTATACAGTGACAGCGCCTACTTGGTGAATTGCTTTCAACAGGGCTGGTATAAGGGCTGGATGCGAAACGGGTGGAAAAACAGCAAAAACCAACCTGTAGAGAACCAGGATTTGTGGAAGGAATTGCTCCGTCTGATGGAAATACACCAAGTTCAATACGTAAAAGTAAAGGGGCACGCCGACAATTTCTGGAACAACCGATGCGACGAATTGGCGACGGGGGCGATCAAACAGCTGTGAGCGAACGGGCATACTGGGAGCAGACGAAACAGGCCATTGCCGAATATGCGAAGAAGATTGGCATAGACAAGATTGGCTTTGCCAGCGCCGACCCATTCGTCGAGTTGAAACAGCGGCTGCGAGAGCATCGGGAAAAGGGCTACGAGTCCGGATTTGAAGAGCGCGACCTGGAAAAGCGAACGGAACCGGAACTCATTTTGGCAGGTGCCAAGTCCATCATATCCATCGCTTTGGCGTATCCTTCCAAGATGGAGAACGCGCCCAAGTCGGAGCCGGGAGCCTACAGAGGAATTCTCAGCCGCTCCGCTTGGGGAACCGATTACCATCACGTCCTGCGCGAGAAGCTGGACAAGTTGACGCAGTTCATCTGTCAATTGGAGCCGAACGCTCGAGTAGAATCCATGGTTGATACGGGGGCGCTCTCCGACCGTGCTGTGGCTGAGCGTGCGGGTTTGGGCTGGATCGGGAAAAATTGCGCGTTGATCACACCGGAATTCGGTTCCTGGGTGTATCTGGGGGAGCTTGTGACCAATCTGCCGCTGCCGCCGGATACCCCTGTCGAGGAGGGATGCGGAGATTGCAATATTTGTGTGGAAGCTTGTCCAACGGGGGCTCTGGTACAGGGCGGCCAGTTGAATGCACAAAAGTGCGTCTCCTTCTTGACGCAGGTCAAGGATTTTATTCCCGACCAGTATCGGGCCAAGATTGGCAACCGGCTGTACGGATGTGACACTTGCCAGACAGTGTGCCCGAAGAACAAGGGGAAGCATTTTGCCCACCAGGAAGCGTTTCGTCCGGATCCGGAGATTGCCAAACCGCTCCTGCTTCCGCTCTTAACCATGGGGAACAAGGAGTTCAAGGAAAAATTCGGCGCTTCGTCTGCGTCGTGGCGAGGGAAGAAACCAATCCAGCGCAATGCCATACTGGCTTTGGCCCATTTTAAGGACAAAACAGCGGTACCTGAGCTGATTCGATTGATGGAAAACGATCCGCGTCCGGTCATTCGCGGGACAGCTGCCTGGGCTCTGGGCAAAATAGGCGGTGAGACGGCAAAGGCTGCCCTGGAAAAAGCAAAAGAGTGCGAAAAAACTCCGGAGGTGCTGGAAGAGGTGGAAAAAGGACTGGCATTCTTCCGAGAAACGCTCTCCTCCAAGTAGCCAGCTTGGTTTACCATGGGCTATCATGTTTGTGAGCAAAAATTTTTCAAGGTAGGGAGGAACGTTGGATGGTAAAAAGGGTGGGGTATACCGTGATGAACTCGCCAATCGGGCCGCTGCTGCTTGCGTCGACAGAAGAGGGACTTTGCTTTATTGAATTCGGCGAAGAGGAAATAGCGCTGCCGAACCTGCAGCGTTGGTGCCGCAAAACGTTTCTCGGAGCGGTTCCGATTCCGGATGACGAAATGAATCGCGCGGCCAAACAGCAGTTGGAAGAGTATCTTGCCGGAACGCGTACCGCTTTTGACCTGCCGATTAGATTGTACGGGACGCCGTTCCAAAAGGCGGTGTGGACCGAACTCACCCGCATTCCTTACGGTGAAACTCGATCCTACAAAGACATTGCCCTCTCAATCGGGGCGGTTAAGGCCGTCCGCGCCATCGGAGGCGCCAATAACCGCAATCCCATTCCCATCGTCGTTCCCTGCCACCGTGTCATCGGGTCCAACGGGGCGCTTGTCGGGTATGGAGGCGGGTTGGCCATCAAGGAGCACCTCCTCAAGCTGGAGGGATATTTCGATCAATCTGTAGGCGTACAAGCTATCCGTTAACAGGATGGCTTTTTCTTTTTTTGTCTGAAATTCCTTCTCCGTTCATATACTCTGTTGAATCATGGGTCACAGGAAAAGGAGGTTCAATCGTGAGCGAAGAGTGGAAGGAAGCGCTAAAACGATATCTGGAGGCGATTCATCAAACCTGCGTCGACGGCTGTCATGAACGGCTGCTCCCCTTTTACGGCGGTGATGAAGCCGCCGCCCAACGCGAACGTGAATGGTGGGAACGGGAGCGGCATCAGCTGGTCAGCCGAGGAATCACTCCCGTTTCGGTCAGGTCAAAAGTGACACCCCTGACTGTCGTGAGAGTGGGAGACCAGGTGGAGACTACCCTCTCTTTGCATGCTGAAATTACCTATCACATAAAGGATCTCACCTACACCCAAGAAAATCGCCGCCTGCAGCGGGTGAAGTTGAAAAAGAGCGGTGACGATTGGGCCTTTCTTTGGCCGTGGGGCTGGTATTTCGACTATCACCAGATGGAGCAGGTACCGGCTGAGGACGGGGGAGATCAAGGGGAATCTGTGCAAGAAGTGGTGTACGGCGGAAGTTACAACCGCGCACAGGCTGTCGCCTATGCGGAACGTTACTGGAATTCGGCGAATCCCGCGTATCCCCGTTTTAAGGATGATTGCACGAACTTTATTTCCCAGTGTGTGCATGCCGGGGGGATCCCGATGGCCTTTACCGGCCAGAAAGGCAAGGGGTGGTGGTTTCGCGGCGGCAAAAATCCCGGTTGGAGCTACAGCTGGACCGTCGCGCACAGCTTTTACCTGCAGCTCAAGTCCGGAAAAGCACCTATTCGGGCGGTGGAACTGCTCACTCCGGACCTGCTTCTTCCGGGAGATATCATTTGCTATGATTTTGACGGGGACGGACGGTGGCAGCACAACACCATCGTCGTGGCGAAAGACACTGACGGCATGCCGCTGGTCAACGCCCATACGACCAACAGCAGCAGGCGTTACTGGGAATACAGGGATTCTACGGCCTATACGCCGAAAATCCGCTACGCCTTTTTTCACATTCGCGGCTCATGATGAAAAAAACCAGTTCCAAGGAAACGGAACTGGTTTTTTCTATTATCGGCGCCTGCATATCGTGTAGACGAAGCACACACCGCGAAGAACAAAAACAGACCCGGCCAACCAAAGAAAATCGCTTAGCGTGTGCGGGTGGCCTTTGATCGATTGGATGTAGATAACGCCGTGGAACAAAACCAAAAGAAACAGCAGCGGATTTTGCAGGTGAAGCCTTTTCCATCCTGCACCGCCGAGCAGAAGCTCTGCTCGCCGCGACGAGGTGAGCCAGAGAGCAAGCAGAACGAAAAAGGCGACAGCTCCCAGATAATTGGCGATGCCCGTCTTGCTTGTATTGGGGTACAAGTGAGCGGTGTCATCCAGATTGGAGAAAAACATACCCAACCATCCATCGTGGACATTTTCCCGTCCGATGATAAACAAATCATTGCCTGTTTCAAACAGATACAGGACGATGGCAACGTGCAGCACCCCGGCTGCACCCGCCAGAATGCCAAGATCCCTCCGCAGTTTGAGGCAGAACGTGGTATAAGCGGGCGGCAGCCACTGTTTGACGGGACCGATAAGCAGCGTGAGCCCAATCAATACGAAGGAAAGATACCCCAAAATCATACTCCATGTTTCCAGAGGAGGGAAAAACGCAAATTCTGTCTTGAGCAGATAAGAAAACAAGGCAAGCAGCAGCAGGACGATGAAATAGGTCCAGATGCGAAAAATAAGAACCTCTCCTTTCACGTTTTCTCGTTAGATGCAAGAGAGGGGCAGCGTGTTACAAAGTGGTAATCGAGAAAGACAATTTGTATAATAAGAATGATTGTTTGCTGAAGATTGGAGTCGCTTTGAGGAGATAAACACCATGCCATTACATATCGTTTTGCACGAACCGCTCATTCCCGCGAACACGGGCAACATTGCCCGCTCCTGCGCGGCAACCGGTGCCCACCTGCACCTGATTCATCCGCTTGGCTTTTCCACGGATGACCGTTATCTGAAGCGCGCCGGGCTTGATTATTGGCATGCCGTAACGGTTCATCACTACGACAGCTTTGAGCATTTTGCAAAGGAGCAGGGAGAAGGAGCGGGTACGTTTTACTTTGTTGAAACGTGGGGAGAGAAGCTCTATACGGAGGTTTCCTTCTGCGACGGGGACTACATTATTCTGGGCAAGGAAACAACAGGACTGCCGCGGGAACTGACGGATGCGTACCGTGAACAGACAATCCGCATCCCCATGGGCGGTGCGACCCGTTCGGTCAACTTGTCCAACTGCGCTGCGATCGTCCTGTTTGAGGGACTGCGGCAGCTTGGGTTTCCCGGTTTGAAGTAAGGTGAACCTGCTGATCGATCAAAACAAGGGAGAGGAATCAAATGTCAAAACCGAGCACGATCCTGTTTGACCTGGACGGAACCCTTCTGGAAATGCACACGGAGCCCTTTGTCAAACGTTATTTACAGGAGTTGGGCCGCTACATCGGCGACCGTTACGATGCGGAAAAGCTGCTTGCTCTCATCTGGGACGCCACCAAAGCGATGATTGTCAGCCAGGAACCGGACAAGACAAACGAGCAGGTGTTTCTTGAACACTTCATCGCCCATAGCGGTCTCAAAAAGGAGGAAGTGTGGCCCATATTCGATGCTTTTTACCGTGATGTATTTCCAACCTTGTCCCACCTGACCTATCCGTCTCCGTGGGCGAAAAAGATTATTGAAGCAGCCAAACAACAGGGTTATCGCGTTGCGGTGGCGACCAATCCGGTCTTTCCGCGGATGGCGATTCACAACCGTCTGGCCTGGATTGAACTGGCTCCCGAGGAATTCGATCTGGTTACGGTGTACGAGGAATCCCACTTCACCAAACCAAATCCGGGGTACTTCCAGGAAATCTGCTCCAGGCTGGGTGTGCAGCCGATGGAGTGCGTCATGGTCGGAAACCACATGCAGGAGGATATGGTGGCAAGCAAGCTCGGCATGAAGACATTCCTCGTCACCAATTACTTGGAGGATCGCGGTGAACCGCAGTACCAGGTAGATCAGCGAGGTTCCCTCGAGGAGCTGTACGAGGCGATTCGTAACAAAACCGGGGTATTTGCCGGTTAATACAAGAATAACCCACCCGGCGAAAGCTTACGCTGCGCCGGGCGGGGCCCTTACAACGAGAAAAAGCAGGGTGCCGGATGGCAGCCTGCTTTTTTTTCCTGGGAGAGCACTATTGCGCAAGCAGAATGCGCTGCTTCAGACCTTACAGATTCCAGGTTTTGTCCTCGTTGTATCCAGCCGTAAGAATGAAGAACAGAAACGCGCCGAAAACCAACGCTACGATAAATGTGCCCATGCTGGACAACTCCTTTCGTAACCAAACTACTCCCATTATAGCGTAGACTTTCCTGTTTGCAAGGGTGTTAACCATGAGATCCATGACAGTTTTGTATCCGATAGACGCTCTTTTTCGCCGTTTACAGGGAAACATGTATTGCCTTGGCGCATAAAAATAGGAAAGGGCTCCAATAGCCTGTTGGCGCCATTCGACAAGCGGATCACGAATGTGACCCCGAAAAAGGACATATACATGGAAGTACATTGTCGTTCGCGAAGAGATGGGCTTAAGAGGGAGGAGAGACTTGCATGGACATTTTGAAACGCATCGCCGAGCACAGGGCCCGTGAAGAAAAGTTAACATGGAGAGGCACGTTTGCCGAATATCTCGAGCTGGTTCGCAAAAATCCCCAGATCGCCCAAACTGCCCATTCACGGGTATACAACATGATCAAAAGCGCGGGTGTGGAAGAAAACGAAGACGGATCGCGTACCTACAAGTTCTTCAGCCGGGAAATTTACGGTCTGGATCGGGCGATTGAAAGGCTGGTGGAGGAATACTTCCATTCGGCTGCCCGCAGGCTTGATGTTCGCAAACGGATCCTGCTCTTGATGGGGCCGGTCAGCGGCGGTAAATCGACCCTTGTCACGATGCTGAAGCGGGGCCTGGAAGACTACAGCCGTACCGACGATGGCGCCGTTTATGCGCTGGACGGCTGCCCGATGCAGGAAGAACCGCTGCACTTGATTCCGCACGAGCTGCGGCCGGAAATCGAGGCGGAGCTGGGCGTGAGAATTGAAGGGGAGCTCACACCCTACAACCGGATGCGGCTGGAAACCGAATACGGCGGGTGTATCGAAGACTTTCCCGTCAAGCGCGTCCTGTTTTCCGAGTCGCAGCGTGTCGGGATTGGCACGTTCAGCCCGTCCGATCCGAAGTCACAGGACATCGCAGACCTCACGGGAAGCATTGATTTTTCTACGATTACACGATATGGTTCGGAGTCGGATCCGCGCGCCTATCGCTTTGACGGCGAGTTGAACAAGGCAAACCGAGGGCTGATGGAGTTCCAGGAAATGTTGAAATGCGATGAAAAATTCCTTTGGCACCTGCTTTCACTGACGCAGGAAGGAAATTTTAAAGCAGGCCGTTTTGCCCTCATCTCCGCAGATGAACTCATCGTCGCTCATACCAATGAAGCCGAGTACAAGTCGTTTATCGCCAACAAGAAAAACGAGGCGTTGCAGTCGCGGATTATCGTGATGCCGGTCCCGTATAACCTGCGGGTGAGCGCCGAGGAAAAAATTTACTCCAAACTGGTTCGGCAATCCGATCTGGGCCATGTGCATATCGCACCGCATGCGCTGCGGGCGGCCGCCATCTTCTCGATATTGACCCGCCTGAAAGAGTCCAAGAAACAGGGAGCCGACCTGTTGAAGAAAATGCGCCTGTACGACGGAGATTCGGTGGAAGGCTTTAAAGGGGCCGATCTGGAAGAACTGCGGAACGAACATCCTGACGAAGGAATGGGGGGAATCGACCCTCGTTACGTTATCAACCGCATTTCCAGTGCGCTGATTCGCCGCGACACGGAGTGCATCAATGCGCTCGACATACTCCGTGCCTTGAAAGAGGGCCTTGACCAGCATGCATCGATTACCAAGGAACAGCGGGAGCGTTTTCTCAACTTCATCTCCATGGCCCGCAAGGAGTACGATGAGCTGGCGAAAAAAGAGGTGCAAAAGGCATTCGTCTACAGCTACGAAGAATCGGCCAAGACGATGATGGACAATTATCTGGACAATGTGGAAGCCTACTGCAACATGAACAAGCTGCGCGATCCGGTCACCGGCGAAGAACTGGATCCGGATGAACGCCTGATGCGCTCGATCGAAGAGCAGATCGGCATCTCCGAAAACGCGAAGCGGGCCTTCCGCGAAGAGATCCTGATTCGCATTTCGGCCTATGCCCGAAAAGGGAAACGTTTTGATTACAGCACGCACGACCGCTTGCGGGAAGCGATAGAGAAAAAGCTGTTTGCCGATTTGAAAGACGTTGTCAAAATTACGACCTCCAACAAGACCCCGGATGAGCATCAGTTGAAAAAAATCAACGAGGTAACGAAACGTTTAATGGAGGAGCACAACTACTGCCCTGTCTGCGCAAATGAACTTCTCCGTTATGTGGGCAGTCTGCTGAACAGATAGGGACAAAGCACCCTCCGGGCACCCGGATCCGGCTTGCCAGGAGGTAAATCCGGCGCCGTTGCGCCAGAAGGTAGGAGGCGCGCATTATGGAAGAACCATCCCCGTTTGTCGTCTCCCGGGAAGACTGGTCGCTGCATCGAAAAGGACATCAAGACCAGAATCGCCATCAGGAAAAGGTAAAGGAAGCAATCAAGAAGAACCTGCCTGATCTCGTAAGCGAAGAGAATATCATCATGTCAAATGGGCGAGAGGTTATCAAAATACCGATCCGTTCCCTGGATGAGTACCGCCTCCGTTTCAACTTCCAAAAGGGCCAGCACGGCGGCCAGGGAAAGGGGAACAGCAAGGTGGGAGATGTCATCGCGAAGGACGGTGACCCTGCCCAAGGACCGGGCAAGGGCCAGGGAGCCGGCGACCAGCCGGGGGTTGATTACTACGAAGCGGAGATTACCGTCGAAGAGCTGCAGGAGATGCTGTTTTCCGAATTGGAGCTGCCCCATCTGCAGCGCAAGGAAGAGGATCACATCATCATTGAAGAGACCCGGTTCAACGATGTTCGCAAAAAAGGTTTGATGGGGAACATCGACAAGAAGCGGACGCTTCTCGCCGCCATCCGGCGGAATGCCCTGGCCGGATACAGCGACCTGGAGCTGGGGATATCCAATGACGACTTGCGGTTCAAAACCTGGGAGGACATCATCAAGCCTCACTCCAACGCAGTGATTATCGCCATGATGGATACATCCGGTTCCATGGGCGTATTTGAAAAGTACATCGCCCGCAGCTTCTTCTTCTGGATGCTGCGGTTTCTCCGCACCAAGTACGAAAAAGTGGAGATCGCCTTTATCGCCCATCACACGGACGCCAAGGAAGTTACAGAGGACGTGTTTTTCTCCAAAGGGGAGAGCGGCGGAACGATCTGTTCCTCTGCTTACCGGAAAGCCCTGGAGATTATCGATGCACGCTATCCGAAATCACAATTCAACATCTATCCCTTCCACTTTTCCGACGGCGACAACCTCACGTCCGACAACGAGCGCTGCGTCAAACTGGTGAAGGAACTGATGGAACGCTGCAACATGTTCGGCTACGGTGAAGTCAATCAGTACAACCGCCACTCCACCCTGATGTCCGCCTATCGGCACATCAAGGAACCGAAGTTCATGCACTGCGTGATCCGGGAAAAGGGCGAGGTTTACAAGGCGCTGAAGACGTTTTTTGGGAAGAAGGAAGAAACGGTACGATAAGCAAAAGCCGTTGGCGAAACAAGACGCCAGCGGCTTTTGTGCGGTTTTGACCCTTCCAGCTTCTGCATGAATATCCATTTGTCTGGAGACACTATTCCACACGAGAAGAGGAAGCGCCAGAAAGAAGTGTCATGAGCTGATGAGGAGCTTTCAACGAAAATTCATGAGCAAAGCAAAAGCGTCTCTGATGAAGAAACAGAGAGGAAAAGACTCAATTCCCTCTGGACCCATTCATCAATCTCTCCAGGAAAACGTCGAATTTCTTACCCAATGGCTGGGAAGCAACACGGATTTTGCAACGAATCCGTTGATTTGCGCCGGATGGCGCGCATCGTTGGTTTATTTTACTACCCTTGTCGATGTGAAACTGTTGAGTGAACGCGTCGTGTTTCCGCTGCAAGAGAAATGGGACGACGGCGTAAAGGAAGACGAGACCTGTTTGCCGGAGGAGGCCGCAATACCCGATCCGCTGGCGGTAATGGGGCGACGGATCGCAGTGAGTGACACGCGCAGAGTGGAAGACTGGCATAGCGCCATGGGGGAGTTGATGAACGGAAAAGCGCTCTTGCTGGTAGACGGAACAGCAGCTGGTCTTGCCATCCGCGTAGAGAAAGTAGAAAAGCGGGGCATCACTGCTCCGGAAACGGAACAAAGCGTGATTGGGCCGCGAGAAAGCTTTGTGGAAATCCTCGCTACCAATATCACGCTGATCCGTCAGCGACTGCGCGACCCGCATTTGTGTGTCGAGTCTGTTCATATAGGAAGGCGGGGCAAACAGCAAGTAGCGACTTTGTATCTACATGATGTGGCCAACCCCGGCATCGTGGAAGTAGTAAAAAGGCGCCTTTCCTCCATCGATACGGATGCATTGCAAGGACAGCTCCATTTGCAGGAACTGCTTGAAGACAACACGTTTTCCGTATTTCCCCAACTTCGGCCCACCGAGCGACCGGATGTCGCCTGTTCCTACCTGCTGGAGGGAGGCGTGGTGGTGATGGTGGATGGCGCTTCTCATGCGCTGATCCTGCCGATTACGTTTTTCCAGCTGTTGGACACCGTGGACGATTACTACAACAGTTGGCAGTACGCCACACTCATTCGGTTTGTGCGGATATTAGCCTTGCTCTTCAGCATTGCGATACCCGGGCTCTACCTGTCGCTCGTGGCGTACAACCCCGAATTGATTCCGACCCGGCTGGTCATTTCCATGGATGCGGCCCGCGTGAAAGTGGCGCTGCCCATTGTGCTGGAGATCTTTGTAATGGAAATCATGATCGAGATTTTGCGGGAGGCTGGGGTCAAGCTTCCCAAGCCTGTTGGACAGGCAGTCAGCATCATCGGCGGTCTTGTCATCGGGGAAGCAGCTGTCAACGCCAATCTGGTCAGCCCTGTCACGGTTGTCATCGTCTCCTTGACGGCCATTTCCTCGTTTACGGCACCTGTGTATCTGCTGGGGATCACGTACAGGATATTGCGCTTCTTTCTGCTGCTGTGCAGCTCCATTTTCGGACTGTACGGATTTTTATTGGGGCTCTTCTTCATTCATGCCCATGTGGCCCGGCTGGTCTCGTTTGGCGTTCCCTATTTGGCGCCGCTCTCTCCGCTTCGCATACGGGATTGGAAGGACACGCTCGTGCGGTTGTCATTCAAGAAGCTGACGAATCGGCCGACGTTCCTCGCTCCGCTCGATTCGACGAAAGCCAAGACACTGCCGATGACTACCAAGGAACAACGGAAGAAGTAGCGGCTCAATCTCTCAGAGGGAAGGATGGTGTCGATGAAAGGATATGAAGGGAGCCCCGCCATCAGCCCGATCCAGCTTGTGTTGCTCGTGTTCGGCACAGTCGTCGGGGTCGGCTTCCTCACGCTGCCGCGGGTCGTGATTGAAAAAGCGCGCGAGGACGCTTGGCTGACGGTCATCCTGGCAGGTGCCCTTTTGCTTGTGGCGCTATGGCTGGTGCTGCGCGCGGCCCGTCTCTTTCCCGAAGATACTCTGATTGAGTACAATGTGAAAGTCTTCGGCCGCGTGGCAGGCTTCGTGATCAACCTGATGTTTGGCGTCTACCTCCTGTTTTTTACCATTACCGGTGTGCGGACGATGGCGGAAGTGGTCCGGGCGGAAATGCTGCCGTTTACGCCCACGGAAGCGATCATTTTTGGCATGCTGCTCACCCTCTTGTACGCCGCCTGGGATGGACTCATGACGATTGTCCGCATCAACGAATCAGGTCAACCGATCACCTTTCTGTTGATGATGTTCTTTTTCCTGTTCGCTTACCTGGAAGCGGACTGGTCCGAGCTGAGGGTTCCCTTTACGAACGGCCTTCTCCCGATCATCCAGCCCCTTCCCAATACCGCTTATTCGTACGTTGGTTTCGAAATTCTGTTCCTCTATTACCCATTTGTGGTCAAAAAGGATAAAAGCTTTCGCCATGCTGCTGCCGGGATTGCCCTGGCCGGGGGTTTCTACGGCTTTATCGTGTTGGGAACGTTGGTTACGCTTGGTGCTGATGTGGCCATTGCCCAAGTGTACCCCGTTGTGACCATGGCAAAAGTCATTGAAGTGGTTCGGCAATTTGTGGAGCGCGCCGAATTGCTGCTCCTGGTCTTGTGGCTGCCGTTGGCCTTCACCACCCATCTTGTTACGTTTTACTCGACAGCTTTTTCGCTGCATCGGATGGTTCCTGTCATTTCGTTTCGGATCTGGATGGGTTTGCTGGTTCCGGTGATTTATTTCCTGTCACAGATTCCGGATAATCTGATCGTGATGGCGAAGTGGTCGGACCGCGTGGGCCAGGCCGGGATGGTTTTCCTGTTTGGCTATCCACTGCTGCTTTTTGCGGGTGTGTTTGTTCGACGCATGTTGGGACTCCACCCTCCTCCTGGAAAAGAAGGTGAGCCAAAATGATACGGAACTTGACAAAGAAATGGGGCTTTGCTGCCGCGATCATCAGCGTTATCAGTGCTCTGCTTGCGGGGTGCTGGGATTACCGGGAACTGGAAAACCGCGCTATCGTGGTCGGGCTGGGCATCGACGAACTGCCTCCTGCCCGTTACAAAGGAGAAGAGATGCGGATGTACCAGGTTGTCGTACAGATCGTGGAATCGGCCGCAGAAAGCACTGGAGGACAGATGGGAGGGGGAGGCGGTACCCAGGGTCAGCAGCAAAGGGGCTATACAAACTTCGAAATCGAGACCCCCTCCATCACAGAAGGAATTGAGCGGATTGTGACGCGAGTCGATCGCATGCCGAATCTGGCGCACCTGCAGGCCATCGTCCTGAGCGAAAAGGTGGCCAGGAAGGGAATCAACGAACTGTACGACTTTTTCACCCGGTTTCCCCAGATGCGCCGCCATACGGAGATCATCGTGGGTAAGGGCTCCATTCTCGAGATTTTTTCAACACCGAGCATATCTGAACCTACCCCGACCCTGCACATCGCGGAATTGGCGAATAACGTTCAACAGACGCTGCTCGTGCCGGAATCCAATCTGGGTACCGTTAGCAAAAGCGTCCGGACCAAAATGCCGTTTCTGTTGCTCAAAGCCTCTCTGGACCAAAAAAAACAGATCGTGATCAATGAAGCTGCGGTATTTGACAACTTCAAGATGGTCGGTTCCCTGTCGAGGGATCAAATGCTGGACATTTCCATCCTGCAGGATGAGATTCAACGAGGGGTCCTGCACTTCCCATGTTACGGCGGCAAAAAAGCAGGGCTGCAGATTCTTGCGGGGGTTTGCAAAATCAGACCGGAATTTCGACAGGGCCGTCCTCACGTCACGTTTGAAGTGGAGCTGGATTCGGAAATGATGGAATACCAGTGCCTGGGGGCATCCTTTGACAAGCCGGAGCAGATTGAACGATTGGAACAACGGGTCTCCGACATGCTGAAAAATCGGCTGTTGAAAACCGCTGAAGAGCTGAAAAACAGGTACAAGGCAGACGTGTTTCGGCTGACGACCCGGCTAAAAAATGAACCGGAAATGTACGAGGAGATCCGGAAACAGCCGAGTGAATTTTTCCGGAAGCTCGTCTTCGATGTAACGGTAGACTTGAAAATCCGCAATATCGGCAATACTCTTGAAACACCCAGCCGGGAATGGAGGCCGTAACGAAAACGGGGTGGTGATGAACACTCCGTTTTTTCAATCAAATGACCGTCGGGCGGGCCAGGAACCCTGCAGTTTGCGGGTCTGCACGATCTGGCCGGTGTGAAAGGCGTCATGCATGATGATGTTGAAGGTGCTGAGTCCAAGAGATGTCTGAGAAAAGAGGCGGTCGAAATCGGCATCCGACATGGCGGAGAGCAAATTGTGAAGTTCCCGTTGGATGCGCTCTGCACGATTGATCGTTGCCTGCCAAGCCTCTTCATCGTCAACGGTGTGATCGACGGCAAAGGTGTCGTCATTGCTGTTCGCTGTATGGATTGGATCGATACCCTGTATCACTTGAAGCAGGCGTTCCTTGTAGAAGAGCATGTGGTTCACGGTCTCCCAGATGGTGTTGGCCGCTTCGCCCGGCGGCCGCCAACTGGCCTGTGCAGCCGTCAGCCCTTTCAACGCATCTTTCAACGGCGGAAACCATCCTTCTTTGTCAAATGTCAGTTCCAGTTCATGCAGAAGCAACTCCATGCGGTTCATTTAGAGACCTCCTCAACTAATCAAATATTCATACGACTATATTTTACCATATGCTGGATGATGGGGAGGACAATCTTAACAGCAGGCGAGAAAAGAACAGCCGCCCAAGCGACTTGAGCGGCTGCACAAAGAGGGAAGGATAGTACGTGACACGGTTACGGTACCCTCTTAGACGACTCTCATAAAGGGAAAGGTTGCATGGTTCGCGACAATTGAGAAATTGGACCTATCGATCCCGGGATCCGATGGATAAATAAAATGGCTGTCGAATTTTGTTTTATGATATAATAAAACCTCATCCTTTGTCACAGGAAAGGAGGAGGATAGCGGTGAGCAAAGAATACGTTCCCGCTTCGCATTCCACTTCACTGCACGCTCCTGCAGCCGAGAAAAAAGTGAGAAGGCGCAGGAGAGACAGCTTCTTTCCAGGTCTGTTCCCGGCGAAGGACATGGTCCAAACGAAAGGGAAACGCAGCGTGCTGCCGGTTCTGCTGGCCGTACTGCTGTGGGGAGGATTGGCCTATGGAGGGTACGTTTATGCCAACCATACGCTGGAGATGCATCAGCGTCATATCGACCAGCGAATTCAAGAGGTACAAGCCTTCAACCAGAAACAGATGGAGCAGCTGCAAGGGCAGCTGGTTCTCGTGGAAGAAGAGATGAAACGCGTTCAAGACGGATTGACATCGATTGAAGAAGAGCTGCAGCTTACGGGTGAGACCATCGGCGGGACCAACGAAACCAAGCAGGCTTTGCAGGTGAGAATCGACCAGTTGAACAAGCAGCTGATCGAACTGAAAGCTTCCTTGAAAAAGCTGGAGGATGCCGCTCGTGCTTGGTAGGGTTCATCGCTTTTTTGCCTTTTTGTTTGCACCTGCACTTGGGTTTATGGTCGCTTTTGCCCAAGCCGCTCCTGCGGACAAGCTTCCGCTGAATTCACTCACACTTGTGGCCAAGGCTTCCAGTGAACAGACTGCCGCACTGGAAAACCGTCTGGCGGAAACAAGGAAAGTGTTGGAAGAGACGGAGGAGGCCATTGCACAGATCCAGGGGAAAGCGGCTGAGGAAAAGCAAGAGTATGAAGAACAAAACAAAAAGATTCACGAATTGTTGGCCGACAGCCAGTCCCAGACGAAAAAGTCAGCTGACGTGCTCGACACCATCCTCTCGAACCTGTTGGGCGATCCTGTGGGACAAACCTTTGGACCGAACGCCAACGTAAAGGTGTATTCGCTGGAGGAATCGGGTTACCGGGGGTACATGGCCAAAGTGCGTCTGAAAAACCCTCGGGCATTGAAAATGGTGCTGGCCAACGATTCCATAAGAGGCAAAGGGGAGACGACGAGCCACGCCGGCAAGCGAACAGGGGCAGTGCTCGCAATCAACGCCGGCGGCTTCATGAAGGGCAAAAACGGTCTCTTGTCTCCCATCGGCATTACGGTCGTTGACGGCAAGATTCGGACCTTTTCGAACGATCAGCGGATAAGCTTTGTTGGGTTTAACAACAAAGGCAGACTGGTCGGGGGAAAAATCACCTCGCAGGACCAGATCAATCAAATGGGGATTCTCCAAGGGGCAAGCTTTTTGCCCACACTCCTTAAGGACGGCAAACGCATGCCGATCCCCCGCGATTGGGCCCAGACCAAACAACCTCGCACCTTGATTGGTCATTTCGACAACGGAGATCTGCTGCTGATTGTCATCGACGGCAGACGAAAAGGCTGGAGCAGCGGCGTCACCCTGGAGGAAGCGCAGCGAAAACTGCAGGAGTTTCATGTTGTTGACGCCTACAACCTGGACGGTGGCGGCTCAAGTGCCTTCTACTACAAGGGACGAATCCTGAATCGCCCCTCTGACGGCAGGGAGCGGCCGGTGGTAAGCAATATCGTCATCATGCCGTGAATGGATTCTCAAAAGGTGTAAACCCGTATCGTGTGTACCGATACGGGTTTTATCTTTTAAACCACAAGTCCCTCATATCCACCATACCGTACGAGTGTAACGAAATCCCTTGCAAAGAGGATCTTTGAGAATGTCCGTTAGAATCTCGTCAACCTTTGGGGCGAGTATGGGACCGAGATGTCCTTTGACGAAGTTGTTCTCGATCTGGAAGATCTCCAGAAGCGAAAAATCTGTGTCGTCTGAATAGCCGACCGCGTGCAGGATTAGATCGGCTTCAGGGATATTTCTCGCTTTTCGTACATGCGACGATTCATCATGATTGGTACCGTAAGATCAAGACACGTCAAAAATTCTCATTTATGAGAAGTGATTTCTCACTTTCATCGATGAAAATTACCTCCAGATCGTAAAAATCCGTGCAAAACGGGATTACGTAGAATGGCATCATACTTGCTTACAAATTATTTCGAAAATTCATTCTGCGAAAAGGTGGGGTAAAATGGAACGAAAGTCGCGAGAGGAGTCATTGGCACTGGCCAAAGAAATTCTCGGATTTATTGAGAGTGAGACTTTGACGGTGGATCAAAAGAAACAGATTGTCAGTGATTCAATTGAGAACTTCACGAACCATGTCACGAAGGCGATCTTGGCGCACCGCAAGTCGGTGTCGACGGATTTCTCCGTCGTGGAGTGGGAGGATGAAGGGGCAGTATTTCGCGACACGATGGGAGACGAGTACATTGATTGTCTGGGCGGATACGGGGTGTACCTGCTGGGCCACCGTCATCCCAACGTGGTGAAGGCCGTCGAGGCACAGTTGAAACGTTACGCGCTGCACAGCCAGGAGATGGTGGACCCGCTGCGTGGATACCTCTCCAAGCTGGTGGCGTACATCACGCCAGGCGATCTGCAGCACACTTACCTGGTCAACTGCGGTACGGAAGCCAACGAAATGGCGCTGAAGCTGGCTCGTCTGGCGACTGGCAAAAAATACTTCATTTCTACGGAGCGGGGCTTCCACGGCAAAACCTTTGGTTCCCTCTCCGCGTCAGGCAAGTCTACTTTCCGTGAGCCGTACTTCCCGCTGGTGCCAGGTTTCCAGCATGTGCCGTACGGGGACGCCGACGCCGTCGAGCAAGCGATCCGCATGCTGATTGCCACGGGTGAAACGGTTGCCGGGGTGATCGTTGAACCGATCCAGGGAGAAGGCGGAGTCAACATCCCGCCTGACGATTACCTGCCGCGATTGCGCGAGATTTGCGACAAGTACGAGTGTCTTCTGATCGTCGACGAGGTACAGACTGGTATGGGGCGGACCGGTACGCTCTTTGGCGTGGACCACTGGAACGTCGTGCCGGATATCATGACGTTGGGCAAAGCGTTCGGCGGCGGCGTCATGCCGATCGCAGCCATGGTGGCAAAACGCAAATGGTGGGACAAAATGGAGGAAAATCCTTTCCTGCTCGGTTCGTCCACGTTCGGGGGCAACCCGCTTTGCTGCGCCGGGGCTATCGCTGGCATCCGCACGATTCTGGAAGACAACATTCCGCAGATGGCCAAGGAAAAAGGAGACTACTTCATGGTCAACCTGCGTGACATTCAGGAAAAGCACCCGGAAGTGCTCGTCGACGTGCGCGGCAAAGGACTGTTGATCGGTATGGAATTCGCCTCCAACAGCCTGGGGTACTCGCTGGCCAAAATTCTGTTCGGCAAAAAGATTCTGGTCGGCGGAACGATCAACAATGCGACCGTGGTCCGAATCGAGCCGCCTGCCATCATCTCCTATGAGCAGATCGATTATGTGCTGGCCTGCATCGAGGAAGGCGTGGCCCAACTGGCCAAAGAATTGAAAGTGGCTCGCTAGGAGGGAGTCCGTATGTCCGATCAGGTGAAAAAGATGTTTATTGACGGAGAGTGGGTGGCTTCCTCGTCGGGGGAAACGTTTCCGGTTCGCAATCCGGCAACGGGAGAAGTACTGGCACACGTCACCAAGGCGACGCGGGAGGATGCGCAGCGTGCGATTGCAGCGGCGCGGCGTGCTTTTGACGAGCCGGGCGGCTGGGGTGAGAGCAAGGCGCGTGATCGGGCCGAACTGCTGTGGAGGGTGGCCGATCTGATCGAAGCCCGGGCAGAGGAGTTTGCCCAGACGGACACGCGCAACAACGGCAAGCCGCTTCGCGAATCCCGCTACGACGTCTCGGACGCGGTCAATCAGTTCCGTTACTACGCCGGTCTGTGCACCAAGCCGCAGGGACAAACGTACGATGTGCCGGACGAGATTCAGGCGATGGTGGTACGGGAGCCGATCGGCGTCGTCGGAGCCATCACCTGCTGGAATTATCCCTTGGTGATGAACGCACAGAAAGTGGCTCCCGCACTGGCGGCGGGAAATACGCTGGTACTCAAGCCTGCTGATCTCACTCCGCTGTCTACGATCATGCTGTTTGAATGCCTGGAACAGGCAGGGCTCCCGGCCGGCGTGGCCAATCTCGTGACCGGTCCGGGCAGTGTGGTAGGCGACGAGATTTCCAAAAACGAGCTGGTAGATAAGGTAGCTTTCACCGGTGGAACAGAAACGGGTATCGCCATCATGAAAAATGCGGCAGATACTGTAAAAAAGCTGTCGCTGGAGCTGGGGGGCAAGTCCCCCAACATCGTCTTTGCCGACGCCGATTTTGAAACGGCTGTCGATTACGCGCTGTTTGCCATTTTTGCCAATCAGGGTGAGGTCTGCTCCGCCGGTTCCCGTTTGTTGCTCGAAGAAAGCATCTACGAACCGTTTATGGCGCGGCTCGTGGAGAGGGCGCAAAAAATCACGGTCGGAGACGGGGTGAATCCCGAGACGGAGATGGGACCGCTGATCTCCGAAGCCCATCTGGAGCGGGTCCTGGACTACATTCGAATCGGACTGGATGAAGGCGCCAGGCTGTTGTGCGGCGGCAAACGACTCACCGGCGGCGGTCTGGAGAATGGATACTTCCTTGCCCCCACCATCTTTGAAGCCCATCGAAACGATATGCGGATCGTTCAGGAGGAAATCTTTGGACCGGTCCTGGTGGTCCAGAAATTCCGCAGTGAAGAGGAGGCCATCCGTTTGGCCAACAGCACCAAATACGGTCTGGCAGGAGCGGTTTTCACGAATGACGGGGCCAAGGCGCAGCGTGTGATTCGCAAGCTGCGGGCCGGCATCACCTGGATCAACACGTACCATCCGACCTTCAACGAAGCGCCGTGGGGCGGATACAAGCAGAGCGGCATCGGACGCGAGCTGGGCACCTACGGTTACGAGGCGTACACGGAGGTCAAGCAGATCAACGTGAATCTGAAGGTGCAGCCGAGCGGCTGGTTCCGCAACTAAACAAAGGGAAAGCGGGGGAGCATATCCTCCGCTTTTCTTGTGTCTTACACTTTCCGGAACGCATAAAAAGCTTCCTCTAAGGAAGAACCAGCTTCTTCGAAAGGGCTTCGACAGAAACTTTTTTTATCGATGAGGCGTCATACGTGGTGAATCCAAAAAAAGGATGGGAAGAACATGGTAAAAAAACAGCTGGCAGTGGTAACTGCGGCATGCAGCATTCTGTTCACCGGCATCGGCATGGTTTTGCCGGGGATGTCAGTTCCAACGGCACAAGCAGCAGGTTATGCCTTCACCTACAAGGTTCCAGCCAATTTGGAGAAGTACCTGTCTGTAAACAGAAACATGGTTTCCATTCAAAATCCCCAACCGAAAGAATTGGCAGCCAAACATCGGTACGGCAGCTACCTGATAGATCGTGACGGAGGCTATTTTTCGGAGAAGACGATGTACATGAACGAAGTACACTTTCGCACGTCGAAAAAGGGATTTCTCCTGGATGTGTTCCATTGGATTGGCATCCTGTCCCCCGTCTATCGGGAAGGAATCGATCTGATTGAACTAGACAAGCAAATCAATCAAGAACAAGCCAAACAGGACCCAACGAATCCATACAGCGGCAGATGGTCCGAATTGCTTCAAAAGCGGGGGCAAATCAACCTGCAGGCTAGACTGCAGGCACTGATCAACGCCGGATATGTTACTCCGGAAGAGATAGATGACGAACCGGCGACCAAACAGTTTGTGGCCAACGTTCTCTATCGGATGTTTCAAGACGTACGCCCGTATAAAGGCAGTGTCAAGCTACAGGATACGGACGATGTGGCGTTGCTGTGGGCCGTAGAAACAGGTCTGCCCGGTTTTGAAGCAGACGGCAAAGGAAACATCTATCCCAATACCCGCCTGCGTCAAACGGCCGGCCCGGAAGATTTGGTAGAAGAGTACACATATTCCCGGCTCTTTGACTTTATCACCCTGATCCTTCCGGGGAAAAAGACGGCAAATGGCTGGGAGTATTATCAGGTACAGCTGCTGCCCAAAATGGTACCGGTTCGAGCAGAAGAGTTCATCTATGTAAATGGAAAGCCATTCCGACAGGCTGTCACATCCAACTGGAATTTTTACAGCATGGCGGGCTTCTATCAAACGAACCGCCAAATTGCTTCCCTGGTAACACCGCGCTTCGAGCAGATGCTGAAGACCGCCCGTCAAGACGCATTGAAACCGCGCGCGTGGGACTGGAAGCGTGATCTGGTCTCCCATCCGCTTTTCGCGCATGAGGTTGCGCTCTACCGCAAAACAAAAAGTCCGCAAGCGCTTAACGCCGTTTACCAGAAGGTGCGCAATCACTACAATCTCTACCTGCGACAGGATTCACCTGCAGTAATCAAAAGCGTGCTTGATCACGTGAAATAACGGCTGAGGGCTGCCGATCAACTTTGGCAGCCGGATCCTCCTTCCAGCAGATGCGTGTATCCACTCAGATACAATCTGTTCAGGAACCGGTCGAACCGCTTTTTGGCCAATGCTTCCGGCACCAGAAAAACGCTTGAGAGGTATTGGGGAGCATTGTATAGGGTAAGCTTGCTGATCAATGGCGCAAACATGAAAAAGGGCATCAATAGATGTTCAGCAAAGTGGTTGGCTTGCGCCTCCTGCCAGTCGATCATCAAGTCGCTGCTTTTGGGCTGCACTCCTTCATGCAGCACCAAATGACCGAATTCATGGGCAATTTTGACCCTCATGGAAAGAGGATCCAGAGACTGGTCAACGGCAATCACGTAATGGTTTTCTTTCATGGGATGGGTGTGTGTGCGACTCCGTCCGCAAATCGTTTGCAGCTCGATTCGATAGCACGAGCAGAGCTTTTTCAGATCGATTTGTTCCGGCAGCTCCATCCCGTGATAGCGAAGCAGCATATATACTCTTGATTCAAGCCATGTATGAGGTTTGCAGGCATTATCAAACAAGGTACATCCCTCCTGGAATTCAGAACATACGTTCGTATACATGTGTGAAAGAAAAGCCCCTGGCATGGGGCTTGTTATTTGTTGTGCGGCGAATCTTTTTTCATCCCCTCGGTAATCTCAAAGAGCGACAGAGGGCGTGATTCCTTTATTTTATACTCGTTCATTTGCCGTTTCAACTCGTACCAGTAGCGCCGAATCTCTTTCTTTTCTTCCTCGGAGGCTTCCAAATAACCGTCCAGAAAGAAGTAGTCATCCGGGTCGTCAATCTTTGCCTGCAGAAGTTCATCCAGTGTTTTTTCGGAAGAGATTCCACCGTCATCTACCCGTCCCAACAACCAGTCGGTTGACACATCCAGCACATCTGCAAGCATACTCAGCATCTCGTTCGGAGGGGAACTGTAATTGTTCTCGTAATTGCTAATCGTTCCCTTGGTTGTTTGGACTTTTGCAGCCAGTTCTTCTTGTGTAAGACCTCTTGCTTTGCGGGCGAATCGTAAGCGCTGGGCCAACATGAGCAACCCGTTCCCTTCTTGTCTATCTGAGTACAAGTATATTGTACATGAGGGAGCGGGACAAGAAGAAATTTTTTTCTACGTCTCTATGCTGGCAGGGTGGCAAAGCCGCTTCGCAAGAGAGCACTTTTGCCATGCTCTCGCAGGTATTATATCGCCATACTTTTTCGTTGACATACAAGTTTCTTGTACATTACGATAGGAACACGGTTACAATATCTGCCAGATTGCGCTCGTTGTGATGGAAACAGGAAGATTGGAGGAGGAGTAAACGATGAGACATCAGGTTCAGGTTCCGCTCAAAGTGGATCGCGTGGCTACGGAACGAAACGTGAAAAAAATGCTGGATTTGGCCCGTGATTATATTTGTATGGGTTTTCACCCTGGCATAGAGGCAAAGACGACGGCGCACCCCCTTCCCGTTCCCTTCTCGAAAACCAACCGGTTTCAGAGCGGCACTGAACAAGCGGCTGTCAGGAATGCCGCAATGGAACAGGAAAGAAGCGCGCACGTGCAGCAGGTGATTGCGGCTGTAAGACGCCTCGGCACGCGCGAGCAGGAATTGATACTGGCCCGTTGGTTCGGTGCGGACGACCGGACAGATGTGGAGACGTACATTCAGTTAAACATGACGCACGCTTCCTATTATCGAACGCGCAGCAGGGCCTTTTACAAACTCGCATTTGCCCTGGGCGTAGAGGTTTATGAGGAAGAGTGATACATTTTTGTGACGATGATGAGACAAATCCGATACACATTTTTGAAAAAACGGTGTTACGATTGTATCGTGAACAAAAAAGAAAGCCGCTCGACGACAAATCGGGCGGCTGTTTTCATTCTTGAGAAGATGGGAGGAGCATAGACATGAATGATTTGATCCACTACCTCTACGGGGAAGGACGGGGCGATCTCCTGGTCGTCTTGCTTGGCTTGATCTTGATCGACTGGATGACAGGGATCGCCGCCTCGCTGAAAGACAAGAAGCACTCGTCCGACTATCGTATCAGCGGCATCCTGCGAACGTTGTTCATCCTCTCCTTCCCGGCGATCGGCAACATGCTGGATCGGGCCGTGGAGACACCTGGTTTTTTGTTCTACGGAGTGACATTCGGACTGATTTATCACACCTTCAACTCCATGACGGCCAACGCGGTGCGGGCGGGATGGGGCCGGTTCATTCCGCCGCAGGTGGTGGAATTTGTCCGTTCGACAATGAAATCACAGACGAACAGGGCCTTGAAAAAGACGCATCCTCCCGAATGATTACTGCGAACTCTTCACTTCTGACCAGACACGGTCGTACAGTGTCACTCCGTCGCCGATGTCGAGCAAGCTTTCTGCTCGCCTCATCTCTTCGGCGGGCGGGTAGATCGCGATGTTTTCCATGATCTCCTTGTCGATCAGCTTGTGCGCTTCCTTGTTCGGATTGATGTACGGGAATTCTTTGGCGATCTCCGCGCTGATCTCCGGTTCCAACAGGAAGTTGACGAACGCTTCAGCCGTCTTCTTGTGCTTGGCTCCCGCAGGAATGACGAAGTTGTCAAAGGTGATCATCAGGCCTTCTTTCGGCAGAACGGTCTTGATTTGCGGCTTCTCCCGCTGGGCCAGGGCAATTTCGGCGCCCCAGACGTAGGCGATATTCACTTCGCCGTTGATCATCAGCGTCTTGGGGCTGTCGCTGTCAAAGGCCTTGATGTTGGGCATCAGCTTCAGCATTTTCTGCTTCGCTTCCTCCAGGTGGGCCGGATCGGTGTCGTTGGCGGAATAGCCGAGCGTTTTCAGCACCATGCCCAGGATAAAACGCTGGTCATCCACCATGACGATTTGGCCTTTCAGGTCTGGATTCCACAGATCTTCATAGCTGGTAATCTCTTTCTTGATGTTGTCCGGGTTGTACGCGAGCGATACTGTGTTGCCCATGTACGGGACACTGTACTTGTTGCCGGGGTCATGTTCCTTGTTGACATACTCCGGTGCCAGGTTCTTCCTATTGGGAATATTGTTCAGATCCATCTCCTGAATGAGTCCTTGTTTGGCCATCGGTTGGATAAAGTAGTCACTGGCTACAACCAGATCGTATATGCCTCCGCCGGCAGATACCTTCGCCAGCATTTCTTCATTGGAGGAGAACGTGCTGTAGTTCACCTTCACGCCGTATTTTTGTTCAAACTTTTGCAGGACGGATTCAGGCAGGTATTCCGACCAGTTGAACACGTTCAGCTCCTTGTCCAGCCCGTTGTCTGCCGCCTGGCCTTGACCTGCCGGTTCGGAGCCGCATCCCGCAGCCGTAACCAGAGACAATGCCGTCAAACCAGTAACCGCTAATCGTTTCCAACCTTTTTTCATCTTGACTTCCCCCTTTTATTTCCCGCTTAATTTTTTCGCATGCGTATGCGCTCTGCGATGATGACAATAAACAGCGTAACGAACAGCATCAGGGTGGAAAGCGCGTTGATTTCCGGCGTCACCCCAAACTTGACCATCGAGAAGATTTTCAGCGGCAGCGTCGCGCTTGCCGGACCCGCTACAAAAAAGCTGATGATCACGTCGTCGATGGAGAGGGTAAAAGCGAGCAGTGCGCTGGCGACGATACCCGGAGCGATGACAGGAATCGTCACCTTCACAAAGGTTTGCCAGGGCGTGGCTCCGAGGTCCATGGCGGCCTCCTCGATGCTTCGGTCAAAGCCGGCGAGCCGCGCCTTGACGACGACGATGACAAACGGCACGGAAAAGGTGATGTGCGCCGCAATCAGCGTGAAATAGCCGAGCGGCACTTTCAACTGGGCAAACAGGGCCAACAGGGAGATCCCCATGACGATTTCCGGAATGACGATCGGCAGGTAAAGCATGCCGTCGAGTACCGATTTGCCGCGGAAGTGGTAGCGGTACATGCCTACTGCCGCAAGTGTTCCGATCATGGTGGCCGCGATCGTGCTGATCAGGGCTACGACCAGCGAGGTTTTGGTCGCCTCGAGAACGGCGCTGTTGTGCATCAGCTTGACGTACCAGTCAAAGGTGAATCCGGTCCAGACCGCGTTTAGCTTTGACTGGTTAAATGAGTACAGCACGAGAATGGCAATCGGTAAATAGAGGAACAGATAAATGACGGAAGCGTACAAGACAGACAGTTTTTCGCCAAGGGAGAGGCGCACGCTACACCAGCTCCTTTCCTTGCTTGGCCATGGGTGTCAGGATGTAGGCGGTTATGAACAAGAGTGTCAACACCATCAGAATGATGGAACTGGCAGAACCGAACGGCCAGTCTCGCGCGGTCAGGAACTGGTTTTTGATCAGGTTGCCGACCAGGACCGTCTTGCTGCCTCCCATCAGATCAGGGATGAAGAACAGGCCCAGTGACGGAATGAACACGAGCAGAGAGCCCGCCATAATGCCGGGGGCCGTAAGCGGCAGCGTCACTTTCCAAAAGACCTGCCGTGGCTTCGCTCCAAGATCAGCGGCGGCCTCCAGAAGAGACCTGTCCAGCTTCTCGATGGAGGCGTACAGCGGCAGCACCATAAACGGAAGCATGGTGTAGACGAGACCGATCAGCACAGCTGTTTCGTTGTATAAGAGCGACAGCGGCTTGTCAATCAGGCCGATCTGCAGGAGCAGCGTGTTGATCACCCCTTCCGTTCGCAAAAGAACGATCCAGGCGTAGGTGCGGATCAGGGAATTGGTCCAAAACGGCACGATGATCAAGAGCAGCAGAATGTTGCGGTACCTCGCCGGGGAGCGGGCAATGATGTAGGCAAACGGATAACCGAACACGAGACAAAGGACTGTCGTGGCGAAAGCAAGTACACAGGAGACCCATAGGATCTTTATGTAGAGCGGGTCGACAAAGCGAATGTAATTCTCCAAGGTGAGCGGCACATCGATTCCGCCGAACGAACTTCTCGTAAAAAAGCTGACGCCAAGCACAAGCAGCAGAGGAAGGAGAAAGAACAGGCCCATCCATACGGTTACCGGAGCAATCGTCCATACCTTGCTGTAGTCTCGGGAGCGCCTGGGCTCTGGCAAGGCGGTCTCTTGGGGGGAGGTGGTTGGGCTGATGGCTGTTTTCATCGGGTTAACACCACCCCGTGCTGCGGATCCCAATGGACGAACAGCTCATCTCCTTCAACAACCGGCAGCAATTGGTCGGTCTTTTCCAGAGCAACGAACTGCTTGCCGTTGCGCAGGGTAACAACCGTTTTCGTCATCCCCCCGCAGTAGATTCGCTCGGTCAGACGGCCGGGTACCTGTACGAGCCGTCTGTCGTCAGACGGCACAAGTGAGAGCGTCGATTTTTCAGGTCGGATCGCTACCGTCACCGTATCACTTTCGGCAACAGAGGAAGGGGAGGCAGACACCTGCAGGCCCTCGCAGTCCACGAGAATGCGCTGAGAGGTCCGCACCCGCACGGTTCCGGTCAGCATATTGGTCTCTCCGATAAATTCGGCGACAAAACGGGTGGCGGGCTGCTCGTAAATCTCCGTAGGAGTTCCCACCTGTTCGAGAAAGCCTTTGTTCATGACCGCAATCCGGTCAGACATGGTCAGCGCTTCTTCCTGATCATGGGTAACAAAGATGAAGGTAATGCCCAATTGCTTTTGCAGGTGCTTGAGCTCCACCTGCATCTGCTTGCGAAGCTTCTGGTCCAGCGCTCCCAGCGGTTCATCGAGCAGGAGCACCTTGGGGTTGTTGATCAGCGCCCGGGCGATGGCAATCCGCTGGCGCTGTCCGCCGCTCAGCTGATCCGGCTTGCGGGAGGCGTACTCCTCCAACTGAACCAACCGCAGTGCCTGTTTCACCCGCTGATCGATCTCAGCCTTGGCCACCTTTTTCACGCGCAGGCCGAAAGCGACGTTCTCGTAGGCGGTGAGGTGCGGGAAGAGCGCATAGCTCTGGAACACGGTGTTCACGTTCCGTTCGTAGGCGGCCATTTCCTGCACGTATTCGCCGTCCAGCATAATCTGGCCGGAGGTAGGGTGCTCAAAGCCGGCGATCATTCGCAGTGTTGTCGTCTTACCGCAGCCGCTCGGCCCAAGCAGGGTGAGGAATTCTCCCTTCTGGATGTCAAGGGAGAGGTCGTGGACAACTGTATGTTGGTCGAACCGTTTTATCACGTTTTGCAGCTTTACCATAGGACCAATCAAGTGTAGACCCCCTCCTGTAGAGTATATCTAATTTTTTCACTAGCAAGAAAAGTGCCAAAATTACTATCGTTCTCTTGTGCTTCTGAAAATCCTAAAAAACAAGAAGCAGCGGGGATGCAAGACTGCCCGATGCTTCCTAGAAATTAGAATACCTTCTCATTGTTGAGAAGTTTATGTCCTTCGAGCTTGCGGTAGAGGGTGGCCAATCCGATGTCAAGTTTTTCGGCGACCAGCCGTTTTGCTTCCAGTGAATGGCCGTACTGCTCCAGCATGCTCAGGAGAATGTGTCTCTCGTGGTAGAGAAGCCGTTCCTTTAACGGCAGATCCATGCCCGAGGTTTCCGCGATGACACTGACACTGTGATGTTGACGTATGCGGACGGGGACGCTGTCCATGCCGATGCAGGTGGAGGTCTCCATGTTAACCGCGTATTCGATCGCATTCTCCAGTTCGCGGACGTTCCCCGGCCAGTGGTACTGGGTAAACAGGCTTTTTACCTCTGGCGTGAAGTCGAGAATCGGGTGGCCCAGCAGCTGTCTGTACTTGGCCAGGAAATAGTCCATCAAGAGCGGGATGTCCTCGGTGCGTTCCCGAAGCGATGGCATATGCAGGGGAATGACGTTGAGACGGAAGTAGAGATCTTCCCGAAACTCCTTGTTGCGGACCATCTCTTCCAGGTTTTTGTTGGTCGCGGAAATCACCCGGATGTTGACGGGGACCAGCTGGTTGGAGCCGACCCGTTCCACCTGTTTGCTCTGCAGGACGTGAAGCAGCTTGACCTGCAGGTGCAGCGGCAAGTCGCCGATCTCGTCCAGGAAGATCGTGCCGCCGTCGGCCAGCTCGAACTTGCCTGCTTTTCCCTCCCGTTTTGCACCGGTAAAGGCGCCGGCCGCATAGCCGAACAGTTCGCTCTCCAGTAGCGTTTCCGGAATGGCGCCGCAGTTGACGATGATGAACGGACCGCTGCGGCGGGAGCTGGCGGAGTGGATGGCGGCGGCGAGCATTCCTTTGCCGGTGCCGCTCTCGCCGGTGATCAGGATGTTCGAGGTGCCCCGGGCCACCTGTTCCGCCTGCTTGATGACGAGGGAAAGGGCGCGGCTTTTGCCGTGAATCTCGGAAAAGTGCAGATCCTTGTGCTCGTTGGTGAGAACGTAGGCAAGCCGGCGCATGTCAGCCATCCGTCGGAACGAGGCGACGACGCCTGCTACCTGCCCGTTGACCAGGATGGGGCGGGCGGTGACGATGAAGTGCATCTCATGGTCGTCCAGCCGGTAGATTTCTTCCTGCTCGATGTAGCCTTTGCCTGTCGTCAATACCTGCAGCATGGGCGAGCTGGACCAGACCTTTTCCAGCGGAACGCCGATCAAGAGGTGCTTCTCTTTTTGGATGAGCTGTTGGGCAGTAGCGTTGCATGTGGTAATGATGCCGTGTTCGTCGATGGCGATGATCCCTTCATGGATCGATTCAATGAGCGTCTCTAGCTGGAGGAAGGTCTTTTTCCAGTTGTTCCACGCCTCCTGCTCGGCAATTTTGCCTGTGAGAAGCTCTGTCATTCGCTGCAAAAAGGTGAGGTAGGGGAGCCGATTGTGAATCAGCAGCCGGCGCTGCGTCTCGGTAAAGGCGATCAGGCCGATGACGCCGATAACTTTTCCCTTGTAGTGAATGGGCGTGCATAATTCCGCAAGCTCTTCCGTCTCTCCGTACTGGACGGACGGGTCGTAAGACGGATCGTTTTGCGCGTCTTCAATGAAAAACGGTTGATTGGTGGTTATCACCCGTCCATAAAGGTAGCCGGCTTCGATCTGTCCCCCTTCTTCCTTTGCGTTGATGCGATCCTTGTACTTGCCGGTTCCCGCAATGATGGTCATGGTGTCGTCGACGATTTCCGTCTCAATCTGCAGGGCAGCGGAGATCGCTTCGGCTACCTGCTGGGTGACGGCTTGAAACTCCTTTAGAAAGCTCATCGCATCTCCTCCTTGCTGTATAATAAAAAGGCAGAAACGACAATCATTTCGGGCGTATCAGATTCTGCTACTAGTAATACGACTTGAGAAGTGATGAATCCTCCCAATTTTGAGAATTTTCCTAAAAAATTTCAACCAATGAAAAAAGACTGGCGGATGCCAGTCTACGAACGGAATTTGGCTGTTAGTTCGAGCAGTTGGTCTGAAATTCTCGATAACGATATCGCCGATGAAGTAATTTCCTGCATAGAGGCGAGCTGTTCCTCGGAAGCAGCTGAAACGTTTTGCGTCCGGGACGCCGATTTGCCTGCAATCTTCGAGATAACGGAGACGACTTCCACCACTTGTTCCGTAGAGGCTGTCATCTGCTGGGCGGCCGCGGAAACCTCCTGGATTTTTTCCGCCACGTCCCGAATCGCCGACTGTATGGCTGTAAAGGAAGAACCGGCCGCGTTGACTACCTGGATCCCGGAGGTTACCTCGCTGCTGCCTGTCGTCATGGCTTCTACCGCTGTTACCGTTTCTTGCTGGATTGCACTGATCAAAAGTGAGATTTGCTGTGCCGACTGGGAGGATTGTTCCGCCAATTTTCTTACTTCGTCCGCAACGACAGCAAAGCCCCTGCCGTGATCGCCTGCCCGTGCCGCTTCAATCGCCGCATTGAGGGCAAGCAAATTGGTCTGGTCGGCAATACTGGTGATCACCTCGATGATCTGGCCAATTTCCTGCGAACGTTCTCCCAGTCCCTGAACCACCTGGGAAAGCTGTTTCATCGTATGTTGGATCAGATCCATCTGCCTGATAGCGTTTTCAATGGAGGCAGTGCCTTCCGTCGCTTTTTCGGCGGCCGATGTCGCCACGACGGAGGCGTCATGGGCGTTTGCAGCGATGTGCTGTGCGTTGGCGGAAATCTCCTGAACGGCTTGCAAACTGCTTCCCACGCTGTGGACTTGCGTTTCGGTACCCGCTGCAACCTCCGAGATGTTTTGTGAAATGTGCTGCGTCGCTTGGCTGATTTGCTCGGCTCCGGCGGAAAGGTTTCCGGCTGCCATGGAAACTTCCTGTGCTGTTTGAGAGACCTGGTTGACCAATTGGCGCAGCTGCTGGCACATTTGATTGAAGTGGGTAGAAATTTGACCGATCTCGTCCTGAACACGGTCATTGACCGTACAGGTGAAATCGCCTTCACCCGCCTTCATCAGCGCAGTTGCGATCGCGTTCAGCCGCTTTTTCAAAAAGCGTGTGAACCCGGCGACAAACAGGAGAGCGATCAGGATGGCTCCGACCAGAACGACCCCGAACGTCTTCATAACGTTGGCGAGAGTCGTATCGATCAGGGATTGTGGCGCTCCCACGTACCAGATTCCGATGATCTCACCGGAGGAATTGGTAAGCGGTTCGTAGGCGGCTTGATAGAATTTTCCTACGACGTTCGCTTCTCCGTAAAAGGTTTTCCCCTCCTTGAGTACGACATTGGCCACTTTTTCCGACACTTTTGTTCCTACGGCGCGCTGTCTGTCTTCTTTCAACACGTTTGTGGTGACCCGCGTGTCACCCTGAAAAATGGTTACCGTATCGCCGCCGGTCAACTGGCCGATTTCGTCAACCAGGTCGTAGTTGTCGTTGATTTTGGTTTCGCCTTTATACAGCAGACCGTCGCGGACAGTCCAATCCCCCGGATATTTTTCGTTCAGGTAGCGACCTCCGAGAGCGAGATCCGACTTCGCCTTCTCCAGGGCGGCGGCCTTGATCCCTTCTTTCAGTTCGATGCTGACAAAGGTAAACATGACGCCGGCAAAGAGAATCAGGATACAGAAAAAAAACAAGTTCAGCTTGGTCCCAATGGTGAGTTTGGAAATAAAGCGCACGATTATTACTCTCTCCCTTCGGAATGGTACGAAAATGAAATAATATTTGGCAGTTATAGGTATTATCGTAAAACTTTATGAAAAATGAAGAGTTTATTTTTGTGAGAATAGGGTAAATGAATAGAATTTAATCAATATGAACAGGGAGGAGACGGGGATGAATATCTGTGGAGTCATACTGGCCGGAGGAAAGAGCAGCCGAATGGGACGGCGAAAAGAGCTGTTGGAGTGGAAAGGCAGAACGCTGGTGGAACATCTGGCGGAACAGGTGACAGCAGCGGGGATGACCTGCTTGATTGTATCCAACGAGCCGCAGCAGCTTCCAGGCGCGTTGTTCCAACATCCAAACGTAACCGTTGTGAGAGACCAGGTGGATTCACGGGGACCGATCAGCGGAATCGTTACGGCCTTTCGCGTGCGTCCGGAAGAATGCTTGCTGGTCCTCTCCTGTGACTTGCCGTTTGTCCATCGGGAACATCTTGCCCGGTTGCAGGAATTCGGCGAAAAGAGGAGCGATTGGGATGGGCTCGTCGTCCAGGCGAACGGACGGGTGCACCCCTTGTTTGGCCTTTACCGTCGACGTACGCAACCCCTTTGGGAAGAAGCCTTGAGACAGGGCAGCTATCGGCTGATGACGGTGCTGGAGAAGATAAGGGTGACGGCGATTCCGGAAGATCTGTTCGACCCGTGGGCTGCTTTCAATGCCAATACCCCGGAAGAATTTGAGACAGCGCTGCTTGAACAGCAAAAAAGGGAGAAGCGACAGCCGTAGACTGTCAGCCTTTCCCTTTTGCCGAGTGTTCCTCAACCAAAACCCGGCCGCTGTGCGTGTAGACATTCATCTTGTCATTTCGCACGAAGCCGATGGCGGTGATATTCAGCTCTTCTGCCAGCTGCAGGGCCAACTCCGTCGGTGCCGATTTGGAGATGATGATCCCGGCGCCGATTTTGGCCGCTTTCAGCAAAACCTCCGAGGAGATGCGGCCGCTAAAGGCGAGGATTTTGTCAGCTGTGGCAATCCCTTCCTGCAGGCAGTAACCGTAGATTTTATCCAGGGCATTGTGCCGCCCGATGTCCGAGTAAGTGAACAGCACCCGATCCGGCACGCACAATGCCGCGTTGTGCACCCCGCCAGTCTGGCGGTGAATGTCGGAGGAGGCCTGCAGTTCGTGCATCAGGCGATAGCATTGCTCTGGAGTGATGGCGACGCAGCTCTCCACCGGTTTGGCCGTGCGGGCGTCGCTGAAAAAGTAAAACGACTGCCTGCTTTTCCCGCAGCAGGATGTAATTCTCCGTTTGGAGTAAAAGCTTTGCGCCAACACGGTTTGCTGGTGGAGATCCACGTAGGCGAACCCTTTGGTCTCGTCCACGGCTAGATGCTTGATCTCCTCGTAACTGCGAATGGCACCCTCCGAAGCGAGAAAGCCTATCACCATCTCTTTCAGATCGGCAGGCGTGCAGACGATGGTGGCAAATTCCTCGTCGTTCAGGAAGATCGTGAGCGGGTACTCCGTCACGATTTCATCCTCTTCCCAACAGGAGATCCCGTCGTGTATTTTCAGTACGTTTCGCGTTATGGTTACAGGAAGCTCGGACATATGGATGCACCCTTTCTGAAAATTATTCTATGGGACATATTGTCACTGTAATCGTTTCCATGGTAGTATACTATGTGTAATTGGAATTGTCACAAAATTTTCTCTTTTATGAGTTGACTTGGGAACAAATTGACACGGGATAGCGTACCTGTCGCCGGTCCATTTGTCTGTCAAACACGCACACTCGCTGTTGATGCTGAGGTAGCGCACCTGCCGATGATTAACTGTCGTGCTTTCACATGCTTCGCCGAAAGGCTTTTTGTGTCTTTCGGAAGATGTGTGAACGTACGGCAGTTTTTCTATTAGAGGATGTTTAAAAAGTCCGGAAACATTGCCGTCGCATCTCTTCGTTGCGTTGTCGCTCCGCTGCTCACGTAGACTGGCCTACTCTCGGCTGCTCGCGACTTCCGCGCCTCGATGTGCGCCGCACAGGATGTGCCAGTGTCGGCGTTGCCCCATGGATGGGGCGCTTTTAGCCGACCTTGGCTCTGTTTTTCCTCTTTTTAAACGCTCACTTTAATCAAAAAAAATTTAAGGAGATGAGAACCTTGCAGCAAAAAACCAAAAACCGCTGGTTGATCGCGGCAGCATCCGTGGGCATCCACATTTCGATCGGCTCGGTTTACGCTTGGAGCGTCTTTACCAAACCGATCACGAAGCAATTCGGCTGGGGACTAAGTGACGTGCAGTTGACCTTCAGTATCGCGATTCTGTTCCTTGGCTTATCGGCTGCTTTTCTGGGTCACTACGTGGAAAAGCATGGTCCGCGCAAATCAGGGACGCTGTCCTCCATCTTTTTCGGCATCGGGATCGCCGGTTCAGGCCTGGCCATTCACCTGGAGAATCTGCCCCTGCTGTACCTCTGCTACGGCGTGCTGGGCGGAATCGGTCTGGGGGTAGGCTACATCACCCCGGTATCCACCTTGGTCAAATGGTTCCCCGACCGCCGCGGTCTTGCAACCGGTTTGGCGATTATGGGTTTCGGTTTTGCTTCCCTGATCAGCAGTCCGATCATGAACGCGTTGATCACCAGCGTGGGCATCGCAAACACCTTTTTCATTCTGGGTATCATCTATTTCGTCATCATGTTTGCCTCAGCCCAATACCTCTCGCCGCCGCCTGAAGGCTGGATGCCGGAAGGGTTTCGCGCACAGGTGCACGCGGGCAAAAAGCAGATCAAGACAGATCTGTCCCAACTGACCGCGAACGAAGCCGTGAAAACGAGACGCTTCTACTGGCTGTGGCTGATGCTGTTCATTAATGTGACGTGCGGGATCGCCATTATTTCCGTTGCGTCACCGATGGCGCAGGAGATTGCAGGTATGAACGCAGCAACTGCGGCAGCCGTAGTCGGTTTGCTTGGCCTGTTTAACGGCAGCGGACGCATCGCCTGGGCTTCCCTGTCGGACTACATCGGACGTCCCAACACCTATACGGCGTTTTTCGCAATCCAAATCGTTTCCTACTTCCTGCTGCCGAATATGGCCAACGCTCTCCTGTTTCAGATCCTGCTGTTCCTGGTAATGACCTGCTATGGCGGCGGCTTCTCTTCGATTCCAGCTTACATCGGCGATCTGTTCGGAACGAAGCAGCTGGGCGCCATTCACGGCTACATCCTGACGGCATGGGCGGCAGCAGGTCTTGCAGGCCCCATTTTCGCCGCCTGGGTTCGTGAAACGACAGGCAGCTACACAGGCACGCTCAGCGTATTTGTAGGGATGATGGGCGTAGCACTCCTGATCTCCCTGCTCATTCGCCTCGACATAAAAAAATTGAGGGAACAAGCAAATACGAACGAATCTTCTGTTGATTTGGCAGGCTAAACAATGATAAGGTTTAGGTAAACTAGGCGTAAAGGTGACTCGCATCGATGAATAAATTTGAAGCTGAGTTCAGCAATCTGGTTCGCTCCTTTCGCAAGCGTCACATGGGCAAAGGGCCCAGCAAAATCGTCACGACGTTTTGCAAAAATTGGGCCATTTGTGAGATGGAAGGAAACCTCTCGCCTGTTGAAAAGTTCATTGCGACCGCTGAGGAAGGCAAGCAAATGCTCCGCGCGGCTCGGACGGAAATGGTCAAGGAAATGTATCGTAAAAATCGACCGGTCGAAATGGAAGCACTTGTCGGAGCAAACTTGATTGATTTATTTGTCGATATCGACATTGAACGAGACTTTGGCATGTCCATCTTTGTGTTCGACCAAAACATCCAGAACAAATTCAGCAGCGAACCCTAAGCCCAAGCGAAGCAGCGTCCCTGCCTACCGGTTGGACTTAAGCGTTCACCCATGGCGCGTGTAGTTGACGCTTGGTAGCGAACCTGCCAATGAGCAACCACCGTGAACAGTCCTTCCATTGGGAAACAGGGAGGCAGCTTCATGGTGGTTTTCTCTTTCTCCAGCAAGCCGATTCATGCGGATCAACAGGAAGGAGTGTACCTCATGGGAAAGACAAAACATACTGGCCCGATCAAACTGGATACGTCTCTGAAGCCGTCGCTTTGGGCTTCACTGGCGCCGATGGGATTGGGGAAGATCAAGCCGCATCACATCCGTGACACCTTGAAGGTGGTGTATGAAAACAGAGACAACCTCAGCTACGCTTATCGCATCCTTACACAGGGAGTATGCGACGGCTGTGCGCTCGGGGTGTCGGGGCTGTACGACCAGACGCTGACGGGACCGCATCTGTGCACGACGCGGCTAAACGTCCTGCGGCTGAACACCATGCCGGCCATCGACCCGAAGTGGCTGGAAAATGTAGAGGAGATGCGGAAGCTGGACAGCAGCCAGCTGCGAAAGCTGGGTCGCATTCCGTATCCACTGTCCCGGAAACCGGGTGAAAACAAGTTTACACGAATCAGTTGGGACGAGGCGCTCAACCGTATCGCCGCCAAGATCAAGTCGATCGATCCCAAGCAGCTCGCCTTTTTCCTGACAGCGCGCGGCATTACCAACGAAGTGTACTACACAGCGGCGAAGGTAGCCCGCTTTTTGGGCACGAACAATATCGACAACGCCTCCCGCATCTGCCACTCGCCCAGCAAGACGGCCTTGAAACGCTCGGTCGGCATCGGTGCTTCCAGCTGCAACTACAAGGACTGGATCGGCACCGATGTGCTGGTCTTCTGGGGGTCGGTACCCGCCAACAACCAGCCGGTCTCGACCAAGTACATGTACGCGGCCAAGAAGGCGGGAACGAAGATCGTCCTGATCAACCCGTACCGCGAACCGGCGATGGAGAAGTACTGGATTCCGTCCATTCCGGAAAGTGCGGTCTTCGGCACCAAGATCGTCGACGAGTTTTTTCAGGTAAACATAGGCGGCGATATCGCCTTCATGAACGGTGTCATGAAGCACTGGTTCGAGATGGAGGAGCGCGAACCGGGATCGGCCATCCATCATGAGTTTGTGCAGAAGCACGTCAACGGCTATGAAGAACTGAAGGCCCATGTAATGAGCCAGGACTGGGAATTGCTTGAGAAATCCTCTGGCGCGAGTCGTGAAAAAATGCTGGAGTTTGCCCAATTGCTGGCCCGATCCAAATCCGCCGTATTCGTCTGGAGCATGGGGTTGACGCAGCACCGTTTTGGGACGGACAACATCTCGCAGGTGGCCAATCTCGCCCTGCTGCGCGGGTTTCTCGGACGACAGCACTGCGGCCTGATGCCGATTCGCGGCCACTCCGGGGTGCAAGGTTCCGGTGAGATGGGGGCGGATCCATTCAGCCTGCCGGGCGGCGATTTTGAAGAGAAGTCCTGGACGCGGGTTGAAAAAGTGTGGGGCTTTGAGATACCCAAATGGCAGGGGGACATCGTCGGGGTTTCTCTGGAAAACGCGCTGCTGCCGGACGGTCATGAACGAAAGACGAGACTGTTCTACACCAGCGGCGGTAACTTTTTGGAGACGATGCCTGACCCTGATTTTATGCGAAAATGTCTGGAAAACGTGGAACTGCGCGTGCATCAGGACATCATTTTCAACACCTCGACGCTGGTTGATGCCAAGGAGGAAGTGATCGTGCTGCCGGCGATGACGCGCTATGAACAGCCGGGAGGAGGAACCTCGACCAGCACGGAGCGGATGGTCTATTTCAGTGCGGAAATTGAGGGCCCCCGGATTGGTGAAGCGCGGCCAGAATGGGAGATATTCGTCGATCTGGCCTCCCGTGTGCATCCGGAGAGAAAACACCTGATCAGCTTTACCTCCGCACAGCAGATTCGCGACGAGATCGCCGTTGCCAACCCGAACTACGACGGGATTCAGCACCTGAAAAACCGCGGAGACGTATTCCAATGGGGCGGGGCGTGGCTGTGCGAGGACGGCATTTGTCCGACACCGGACGGCCGCGGCAATCTCATTCCCATTGTGGTGCCGGAGCTTAGAAAGCCGGAAGGGCACTTCTACGTGACGACCCGCCGGGGCAAGCAGTTTAATTCGATGATCTACAGTGAAACAGATCCGTTTAACGCAGCGGACCGCTACGATGTGTTGATTCATCCGGATGACGCCAAGCCGCTGGATATTCGAGACGGTGAAGCGGTTGTCGTCTATAATGGATATGGAACGTTTCACGGACGGGCCAAGTACGCGGAGACGAAACAGGGCAACATCCAGGTGTACTGGCCGGAAGGAAACGTGCTGATTCCAAAGGGTGTCTACGAAAAGTACGCGGGTATTCCGGAGTACAACACAACCGTGGTTGTGGAAAAGGCGGACACATATCACGCCCACAAAGATACCAAATATGTGGAGAAACGAATCGAAGAACTGGAGACAAGCGTCGGATAGGGCGATCGTTAGGGAGGACAACATGCGTTTTCATCGGCAAACCATTCATGTGGACGAAGCGGCGCACCTGCTTCTGGCGGAAGACATTTCCCTGCCGGAAGAAGAGGTGGACATCCATGAGGCATACGGCAGGACAGTGGCACGGGACTTGTATGCGACCTGCGATCTGCCCCCGTTTGACCGCTCTCCGCTGGACGGGTTTGCCGTGAGAGCGGCGGATACCAGGGGAGCGACGGTGGACCAACCGGTATTTTTGTCGGTCGTGGAAACGATCGCCGCAGGTCAAGTGCCGCAGGCAGAGCTTGTACCGGGCACGGCAAGCCGCATCATGACCGGCGCGATGCTGCCCAAAGGGGCGGACGCCGTCGTGATGTTCGAACAGACAGTACATCCCGGGACCCTCTCCCCCCTCGTCGGTGTAAAAAAGGAGCTGAAGCCGGGAGAGAACATCTCCCGCCGGGGGGAAGAACTGTGCGAGGGCACGAAAATTGCCGCTGCCGGCGAGCTGATCAACGCAGGCACGCTGGCACTGTTGGCCACTTTCGGCTGCACCAGGATACCCGTCGTTCGAAAGCCAAGAATCGGTCTGCTTGCCACCGGCAGCGAGCTGCTTGACGCAGACCAGCCGCTTGTTCCGGGGAAAATCCGCAACAGCAACGGGGTGATGCTGTCCGCCATGATCGCCGAGGCGGGCGGCATTCCCGTATGGTTCGGAAGATTGCCCGACGACCTGACGAAAGCCAAACGGGCACTGGAAAATTACATGGAACAGGTGGATGCCATGATCACCACGGGCGGTGTCTCGGTAGGCGACTTTGACGTGATCGCCTCCCTGACGGACGAACCCGATGTGAAGCTGTTGTTCAATCGGGTGGCGATGCGGCCCGGCAGTCCCACTACCGCAGCCGTCTTTCGAGACAAGCTCTTACTCGGGCTGTCCGGCAATCCAGGGGCCTGCTTCCTTGGCTTTGAGCTGTTTGGCCGCCCGTTTTTAGCGCACATGCTTCGGCAGCGGGATCAGGGTGTTCGCAAAATACGCGCCGTGTTGGCGACTTCTTATGAGAAACCGTGTCCGTACCCTCGCTTTCTGCGTGGACGGTTGATGGAGAAGGAAGCCGTTCTGTACGCCTATCCCGACTGCAACGACAAGTCCGGCAATCTCAGCACCCTGAAGGAAAGCGAGTGTTTCATCGTCATCCCGGCAGGAGGCAGGGGCAAACAGGCCGGAGAAACGGTGGACGTCATCCCCCACCGCTCCCCCAGCTGGAGCAGGAAGGAGTAAAGCGATGGGAGACCAGCCGCGTGTTGTTCAGTTCGTCGGTTATTCCAACTCGGGAAAGACCACACTGTTGGCCAAACTGATTCCCGGGCTGGAGCGGGAGGGCATCCGCGTGGGCGTCATCAAGCACGATGGCGGCCATGATTTTGAGTGGGATCAGCCCGGAAAGGACACCTATCGGTTCCGGGAAGCGGGCGCATCCATCGTGGCCATCCAGTCAGCGACCAAAACGGCGATGGTGGAGCAAAGGCCCGTTCCCCTTCAGCAGCTGGTGAAACGAATGGGGGAAGCGGGAGCGGATCTGGTTCTGGTGGAAGGGTTTAAGCGTGAGGGTTACCCGAAGCTGGTCATGCTGCGGGACCCATCCGATGCGGAACTGCTGGATACGCTGTCCGATGTAGTGGCGGTCATCAGCCGGGAGCAGTTCGTCCATCCCGTACTCCCGGTGTTTCTGGCCGATCAGGTTGAGGAGATTGTGCAGTTTTTGTTTGACATAATCGAATATTCAAAGTAAGATAGGAACAACTTTTCATAAAATGAATAACCTTTTCTTATCAAGAGAGGTGGAGGGACAGGCCCGAAGATACCTCGGCAACCCATTCTGTCCATGACAGATGAAGGTGCCAATTCCTGCAGGAGTACTCCTGGAAGATAAGAAGCGACGCCGTTTTTTACTTTTCGTAATAACGTCCCGCCTCTTCTGCTTCGTCAGGAGAGGCGGTTTTTTTAGTGTTTCAGAACTTATAGAAGTTCGGCATTTCATGAAGCTACTTGGAAAGTGTTCGGGGCCCCAGCCGACACCAGCGTTTGCTTAAGTCGGCTGGGTTATAAAAAAAGGGAGTGTCGAGATGATTGAGCTTCGCCATGTACAGAAAGTGTACAGCTCAAAAGAGAGAGAAGTGACTGCTGTTGATCATGTTTCCCTGCAAATACAGAAAGGGGAAATTTACGGGATTGTCGGGTACAGCGGGGCTGGGAAAAGCTCGCTCCTGCGCTGTATCAACATGCTGGAAAGACCGACAAGCGGTCAGGTATTGATTGAGGGAACCGACTTGACTGCTCTTTCCGATGAGGAGCTCCGCAAGGTCCGTCAGTCCATCGGGATGATTTTTCAGCATTTTAATCTGATGGCCAATCGTACCGTGGCGGGAAACATCGCCTATCCGATGGAGGTAGCGGGCAAAAGCAAAACAGAGATTGAAACCAGAATCACAGAACTGTTGGATTTGGTCGGGCTGTCGGATAAAGCGAACGCCTATCCTGCCCAGCTATCAGGAGGACAGAAACAGCGGGTGGGAATTGCACGGGCACTGGCCAACTCTCCGAAAGTCCTGCTTTGTGACGAAGCGACCTCTGCGCTCGATCCGAAAACGACTCGCTCGATCCTCAATTTGCTGAAAGAGATTCATCAAAAACTGGGACTATCCATCGTGTTGATCACACATGAGATGGAAGTCGTAAAAGAAATCTGTCATCGCGTGGCCATCATGGCGAACGGCAAAATTGTGGAGGAAGGACCGGTCTATGAGCTCTTCGCCACGCCGAAAACGGAGCTGACGCGACAATTTGTCCAATCCGTCCTGGAAGTAAAACTGCCCGGTCATCTTTTGAAACGTCGCACTCCAGACAGTGAACTGGTCAAGGTAATCTTCCAGGGAGAGCGGGCAGAAAAACCGATTATCTCGACCATGCTTCGTTCCTTTTCCGTGGAAGCAAACATCCTCCATGGAAATATCGAATACATACAGGACATTCCGCTTGGCATTTTCATCATGGAGCTGATCGGAGAATCAACGGAGCGGACCAAAGTACTGGAATTCCTCAATCGAGAGACAGCGGGAACGGAGGTGATTCCGTATGCTTGAGTCCATCGCTCTGATTCTGCCTGATTTGCAGAAAGCGTTCTTTGAAACTTTTTTCATGATGAGCATTTCCGTTAGCCTGGCTGCGCTGTTGGGCATTCCACTGGGGTTGATGCTGTTTACCACAGATAACAGTCTGTTGGGAGAGAGGCCGTGGATCAATCGCATATGCGGTTTCGTGGTCAACGTGATTCGCTCGACGCCGTTTGTGATTTTGCTGGTTGCCCTCATTCCGTTAACCAGTCTGATCGCCGGTACAACAGTCGGGCCGAAAGCGGCTACCGTACCTTTGACGATTGCTGCGATTCCGTTCTACGCTCGGCTGGTGGAAGCATCCTTAAAGGATGTGAACCGAGGAGTGATTGAAGCAGCATTGGCCATGGGTTCGAGTACCCGACAAATCATTTTCAAGGTACTGCTGGTAGAGGCTCGCTCCGGCCTCATCCTGGGTCTTACCGTTACGACGATCAGTTTGTTGGGCTTTTCCGCCATGGCCGGTATTGTCGGGGGCGGAGGAATCGGCGACCTGGCCATCCGTTTCGGTTATTACCGGTTTGACAATACGATCATGTTTACCACCGTTGTTGTTTTGATCGTTCTCGTTCAACTGATTCAGACAGCGGGTGACAAGCTCGCCAAAAAGTTGGATAAACGATAATAATATAGAAGAAAGAGGAGAGAAACGACCATGAAAAAGCTCTGGGGTATCATCGCAGGAACACTTTTGGCATCTTCCGTATTGTTGACCGCGTGCGGAAGCAGCGAGACCGCCGGGAACGCGGACCAAACCAAGCAAATCAATTTTGGAGCAACCGCGGGTCCTTTTACGGACATGGTGAAAAACGGCATTGCGCCCCTGCTTGAGAAAAAGGGCTACACCGTGAAAGTGACGGAGTTTAGCGACTACATCCAACCGAATCTGACCCTGGCGGAAGGTTCCATCGACGCAAACCTGTTCCAGAACGAAATCTATCTAACGAATTTCTCGCGGGATAAGAATCTTGATTTGACCGGCATCATCAAGGTGCCAACAGGCCCAATGGGGATCTATTCGAAAAAGTTCAAAGCCATTGAAGAGGTTGCAGACGGAGCCAGCGTATCCATTCCCAATGACCCTACCAACCTGGCACGCGCTTTGGTTGTACTGCAGCAAGCAGGGTTGATCACGGTAAAGAAAGATGCGGATCCTATTAAAATTTCGGAAAAAGATATCGTAGAAAACAAGAAAAAACTCGTCATCACACCTGTTGAAGCTGCTCAGTTGCCGCGTGCGGTGGACAGCCAGGATCTTTCCCTGGTGCCTGGCAACTTCGCTTTAGCCGCAAAAATGGATCTGAAGAGCGCACTTGTTCTCGAAAACATGCCAGAGCACTACCTCAATCTGGTTGCCGTTCGCACCGCCGACAAAGACAAGCAGTTTGTGAAAGATATGAAAGAAGTGATCGAATCTCCAGAATTTGAAGCCTTCATCGACAAGGAATTCAGCTCATTCTTCAAGCCGCAGTGGATGAAGCAATAAACACGGCTGATCCATAGTGAAAAAGTGCCTCCGTCATCGGTTGGCACTTTTTATCATGTAACGGAAAATAATCAGAGGATTGAATGTTTTTTCCATATTCTGTAGAATAATAGGGTTCTGATATCATCCATAAATCAATATAGGGACGTGCAAAAATGAGAAGATGGAAGTGGAAGCAAATCATTGTTGCGAGCATTCTCGTACCTCTGTTGGGAGTCGGTTTCGCTGCTCCAGGTCTGGCTGAAGAGAGGACGCGGCCGGAAAAGCAGAAGGGGATAGCGGGTGAATTGATTGTCCGTTACAAGCAGAAAGGAACGAACAGCTCGGAAGTCCTGGGAGAAAAGCTGGGGTTCCGGACGGTCAAGCGGATGGGGAAGACGGCGCTGGTCCGCGCAGACGAAAGCAGGTTGGCCGAGATTGCCCGCAAGCTGCAAAATGATCCGGACGTCGCATTTGTGGAACCCAACTACGTGTACACCATAGCCGAAACCTCCGATCAGCCGCCGGCGACGAATGACCCGATGGTGGAGGAACAGTGGGGTCTTTCCGCAGTGGGAGCACAAGCGGCGTGGGACAAGCTGGCATCCTGGACGGATCAGAAAAAGGACCAGGTAATCGTCGCTGTGGTCGACACCGGTGTGGATGCCGGCCACCCCGACTTGGCAGGCCGCGTGCTGCCCGGTTTCAATACCCTGGACAACAGCACGAATTGGACGGATGACAACAGTCACGGTACCCACGTAGCAGGAATTATTGCTGCCCACGCGGACAATGAGGAAGGAATTGCCGGCGTGGCAGGCAAGGAAAACGTCAAAATCCTGCCGATCAAGGTATTGGACGAGCGAGGCTGGGGAACTACGCTTTCCATCGCTGCAGGTGTGGACAAGGCGGTGGAAATGGGAGCGGACATCATTAACATGAGCCTCGGCGGACCCGGCCGAAGCAAGCTCTTGGAAGAATCGATCAAAAACGCGACCGACAAAGGTGTGCTGGTCGTCGTGGCCTCTGGCAACGAATTTGACAACGCGGAAGGGTACTGGCCGGCCGGGTATGCCGAACCTATGACGGTAGCATCCGTCAACAGCGAGCTGGAGAGTTCCGAGTTCAGCAATTTCGGAAGCCCTGTCGACATCGCAGCGCCTGGGGAGGAAGTATTGAGCACGGTGCTGTACAACGATTATGAATACTATGACGGAACCTCCATGGCGACACCTCACGTGGCTGGAGTTGCGGCTCTGGTGAAGCTGGCCCATCCGGAATGGGGCGCGCAGGAGATCCGGGCTGCTCTGGAAAATACGGCACGAGACCTGGATCGCCCCGGTTATGACGCCGCGACCGGTCACGGTTTGGTCCAGGCGGCACCTGCGCTTTCCTACATGCAGGAACAAGTCGTGCAGATTGTAACACCAAGCACGGGAAGCCAGGTATGGGGGAAGGTTCCCATCCGTGTTCGTGTGCAGCAAGCAGGTGCGACACAGGTAAACGTGTACGATGAAAATGGTCAAAAGGTGGCGGAGATCCCCTTGGCACAGGGACGAGGCTCGATTCAGTGGGATTCGACCGCCGTCAGCGATGGCAGTCACAAGCTGAAACTGCAGGCTTTCGGCCCTGACGGTCAGGCACTGGGGCGGGATGAAACCCTTTTCCTGCAGGTGAAAAACGGTTTGGAAGCCGGTGTTCATCTGCAAATTGTCGATCCAGAGGGAGAACCGGCCAGGTCAAGTGAGGTGCGTCTGCTGCGCGTTGAGGGCCACGGGTACTATGATGAAGTCATGCGGGTATACGCCAACGGGCAGGGACAAGCCTTGATTCCTTATTCCGCCCTGCTGCCGAAGGAATCGTATTACGCGGTCGTGTTGTATACGGACTATGACACCGAGCGCATGCACATGAAGTTCCGCAAGCTTGACAGACAGGCACAGGCCGTCACCGTCGATTTGCGTGAAACCGTCAAGGTGGACGTGAATGTGCTCGCCGAGGGGCAGAGCCAATCGCTGGAGGATGTTTTCTTTTCTTTCACACCCGTGATGGACGGAACGATTCTGGAGCCATTCACGATGGCAGCGAGTGCAGCCAAAGACGGACGGGTGGAGTTGAATCTTCCGGAGGGAGAGTACATCGGGTTGGCCGTACGTCACGCTGAGACAGGAACCGCCTATTATCTGCGCCAGACGTTCACGGTCGACAAGGAAACCGACCGACTGGAATTCGACCTCGATCAGGCAAAGGAACTGACGTTTGAACTCCCTCCGTCCGTGGATACGGCGATATGGGGCACGCACAACGATATGGGCCCTGCCGTTCAGCTTTCCAAAGAGGGAAAACTGCTGCTCACCGCCGACGAGCTGGACAGCTTCTGGATCCATCTGCTGGACTTTGAGGATGAGTTTGTGAGGGTATACGAGCTGAGTCAGGACGAACCGATGCAGCTGAAGGAAGATCATGTCATACAGCTTGATCAAAAACCGGTTGTCAAGGTGCTGCCCGTGGAGGACGAAGACGAGATCTACCAGCCGGGAGATTGGGTCGACCTCAACTATGAAATTCGCTATAAACAGGGGCTCACACTTGATTACGTCTACGATTTTCCGCTCTGGCTCCTGGAGTTACTGCGGGATTTGGGCTCAAATATCACCTACAAAAAGGATCGCGATACCGGTGCAATCCAAATCTACCGCAACGAAAAACTGGTCTTCCAATCGGAAGAGGAAGAGTCAACTCTGGAAGACTCCGTCAAGGTGATCCTGGTCAACGAGGAGGGTTCAGACGTCTGGGCTACTCGCACGTGGGATTTTTTCCGAATACCAAAAGAGATCGATAGCGGAATCTATAAGATCGTGGCTGACTTTACCGGGTTGACCTTCCCGGTTAAGGCTTCCGATTCGGAGACGCTTCGGGACATTGAGGTCAGGACGGACCAGAGCCTTTCGCTGAAGGTGCTGCCTCCCGATAAGAACGATCCAATCTATTATCTTGGCGTGGAAGCCATCGATTCTGATACGGACGAGGTGGTAGCATGGGATTACTCCGGCGATGAGTTGCAGCTGACCGGACTTGAGCGCGGAAAGAGCTACCGCTTCCGTATTTCCGGCATAACCGAGGCAGAAGTGCCGATTTTTGTGGAGCGGGCACTGGAAGTATCGGAGGGCAGCATGGAGATCGACTTGTCGGCCAACCCGCCTGCCAAGGTCACGGTCGAGTTGGATGAAGGGGCAGTAATGGAGCTGGAAAAAGGCGGGAGAGTGATCCCGGACTTCTTCATAGAATCTGGCACCGATATGCTCTGGATCGACAAAGGGACGTACACCGCTATCGTTACCAAGGCGCAAGGGGATGACCAGTACCTGTACCGTACCAAACTGAAAATAGAACACAAGGAAAAAGGAAAAAAACAAAAAGTAAGCATACACCCGGATTTGAGCCAATTGAAGGCGGTCCAGGTGGAGTCGGACGGGGAGCACGAAATCGGGGTAAGATCCGCCGGAGCTGACTCGTACTACACATTCTTTACGGTGGAATCGGACGATCGTCTCTATCTGACATCCGGCGATTACGAGTTCGTCATGTTGCGAACCTATCAAACAGACCACGGATATGCTGCAGTCGAGCTGGACGTCCAACCGAGAAAGACCCGAAACGGCTATGTTTTTCAGCTGGATGAAGATTATCGGGCGGAAGTAAAAACGAACAAGAATGGCTACCGGGCAGGGGATTTGATCGAAGCAGAAGCAGTGGTGACGGACTCGCAAGGCAACAGGCTGAACAGCGTGTACTGGATTACGCCCGATCCGCTTGCCGAGATCAGCGTGCCTCGTCGCGGTACCGTGAATCAAGACGGAGAGTTCGCGCTCTACGCTTACGACGCACAAAAACGCCGGTTCGAGTCCCTCTCCATGCAGGAAGTGGCTCCGGAGTTTACGCTGATGTACGGCGACGAAGTAATTGACCAAAGCAGGTCTGTGTACAACTGGAACGGTTATGAGGTTGAGCTTCCGAAAGATCTGAAGTCAGGCACCTACAAGCTGTTGTTCTCATTGGAAGGACCGTTCCAAATGGAAGCGAGCAAGGAAATCGCTGTTCGGAAAAGATAGAAAACAGGAAGCGGATGGAGCAAACCATCCGCTTTCATTTCATCGTCGAAGAATTTGTTTCTTTCCCGATTTTTTTATAGGATAGAAAGAAGATCACATGGGCAACCGGATAGAGAGGGAATCGAATCTATGCTGCATAAAGTCGGGGTTGTAGGGCCAATGCCTTCGGTCGAGCGAATCATGGGCGTAGCCAAAGAATTTCGTCATGAAATGGAATTTATCCCTTATCCTTATGTGGAAACCGAAGAAACAGAGGAAATTGTTCAGAAACATGATTCTGAAGTGGATGTGTGGCTTTTTTCCGGACAGATTCCGTACATGATTGCCAAAAAGACGATCGGTTCGGATGAGAATCTGATTTATATCCCACATACCGGGTCCAGTCTGTACAAGTGCCTCTTACACATGGCTTACTACCAAAAAAAACTGTTGGATCGTGTCTCCATTGACATGGTGCACTCGGAAGATGTCGAAGAAGCGCTGTCTGAATTAGGGGTTCCCACTCGCGAAATCTATGTAAAATCATATGATGACTATCTTAATCCGGAAGAATTAATCCAATTCCACCTTCAATTATGGAAAGCGGGAAAGACGGAGGCAGCGCTCACTTGCTATCAAGCCACGTACCAAGCCCTGCAAAAAGAAGGGCTTCCCGTATATTGGATCTCCCCTACCAAAATGGTCATTCGGCAAACGTTAAAATTAATTTCTGAAAAGGTACGAACGTCGTATTTCAAAGATATGCAAATTGGTGTGGAGATTATCGAAATTGAGCATTTTGACAAGATTATCGAACAGGCAAAAACGCCTTATCATTTGCAGTATCTGGAGTTGAAATTGAAGGAAACCCTGCTGAAGCTATGCGAAAGGCTGGACGGATCCCTTCAGGAGAAGGGCAACGGGCGGTATGTGATTTTTAGCTCGCGCGGAGCTATCGAACGTGAAATCCCGATGCTTCGCGATACCGTTCAGCAGTTGTCACTTGAGGTGGATGTGCCCGTTGCGGTCGGCATTGGCTTTGGGGAGACCGTTTTTTCGGCAGAAATCAACGGGAGACGCGCTGTTCAGCACGCAAAGGAAAAGGTAGATCGGGGCATCGTCATTGTTCAGGAGGATGGGTTGATCGTCGAATCTGTGGGAGAAGAGGAAGAATTAACGTATTCCTATCGTTCTGATGACAAGGAACTGGTGGAGAAATGCAATAAGGCCAATGTCAGCGTGAAGACCTACAAAAAGATAGAAGCATTGATTCACCGTATGGGCTGGGATCGGTTTACGAGTTCAGACCTGGCGGCACACCTCGCCATGACCGATCGCAATGCACGACGGATCGTATCCAGCCTTTGTGAATGGGGTCTTGTGGAATGCATCGGCGAAGAACTGCATGCTGCGCGGGGAAGACCAAGTAAAATCTATACGTTGCGAAAATAAAAGCAGAGGGATCCAAACATCCGTACGCAGTGCGGATGTTTTTTGTAGAAAAAAATTAATTGTTGAAATCTATCGTATTTTCAAATATTATATGAAAAAATAAAGGAAATATTCCTTAATTATTCCGTATGTGAAAAGGGGGAGCTGTATGGCAAAAGCAGCGTTGCAGCCAAGTCCGCAGGGCGAAAACAAGGGTTTTTTACGATGGGTGGAGGTCGTCGGAAACAAACTTCCTCATCCGTTTATGCTGTTTGTCTATCTAGCGGCAGGGATGATGGTCTTATCCGCGATTCTGGCAGCAATGGGCGTGACGGTTGTCCATCCGGGAAAAGGGGAAACTGTCGCAGTACAAAGCCTTTTAAGCACGGAGGGATTTCATTGGATTTTGACCAATATGCTGAAAAACTTCACCGGCTTTGCGCCGCTTGGGCTTGTCTTGTCGATGGCATTAGGGATCGGACTTGCTGAGAGGGTAGGACTTATTCAGGCTGTCTTGCGCAAGATGATTCTTAAGGTCCCGGCCAAGATCGTCACCTTTGCGGTTGTATTTGCCGGAATTCTCGGAAACCTCGCTTCCGATGCCGCATTCGTTATTATTCCTCCATTGGCTGCAATGGTCTTTCTGGCGCTGGGACGACATCCGTTGGCAGGTCTGGCTGCAGGATTTGCCGGTGTGGGCTCCGGATTTACGGCGAACTTGTTCATCGCGGGTACGGATGCGTTATTGGCCGGTATCAGTTCTGAAGTTGCCAAAACGATCGACCCGAACGTATCGGTTACACCATTGGACAACTGGTACTTTATGGTCTTCTCCACCATCTTTTTATCGTTTCTCGGCACTTGGATTACGGAGAAGATTGTGGAACCGCGATTGGGAACCTATAGCGGGGAGAAAACGGCTCGCCTGGACAACCTGAGTGAAGCAGAGAACAAAGCTCTGCGTGCAACGGGAATTGCGGCCCTGATTTTTGTCGCCGTGTTGGCTTTGCTTGTTGTTCCGGAAGGTGCGATTCTGCGTGATCCAAAGACTGGCTCGATCATGACGTCTCCTTTCATGAAGGGTATCATTCCGATCATCCTGTTTTTCTTTATCACTGTCGCTACTATATACGGATTGAAGACAGGTCAGATCAAGTCGCAAAAAGATGTTCCCGGACACATGACAGCAGCGATGAAGGACATGTCCGGTTTTATCGTGATGGTCTTTGCTGCAGCCCAATTCATCGCGTTCTTTGACTGGAGCAACGTAGGCGTATTTATGGCCGTCAATGGTGCCGAGTTTCTGAAAAGTGCAAACATGACAGGTTTGCCGGTTATCGTCGGTTTCACGATGTTAACTGCCGTTCTCAGTTTGTTTATCTTCAGCGGTTCCGCGCTATGGGCACTGATGGCACCGGTGTTCATTCCGATGTTTATGCTGTTGGATTACCACCCGGCCTTTATTCAATTGGCTTACCGTATTGCGGAGTCGGCGACGAATACAATTTCACCGCTCAATCCATACATGCCGATGATTCTTCTGTATATGCATGAATACAAGAAGGACGCAGGACTTGGAACATTAATCTCCATGATGATGCCGTTTGCGATTCTGTTCCTGGCGGTATGGACCGTGTTTATGATCATTTGGTATTTGCTTGGATTGCCAATCGGACCAGGAGTATATGTCAACTAAGGTTGGAGGAGTTAGGCATGCCGTTTAGGACTGTTGATATCAAGCCGGACCTGGAGTACCTTGTTCAATTGCGCAGAGAATTTCATCGATATCCGGAACGAAGCGGCCAGGAAGTACGAACGGCTGGACGTGTCTATGAGGAGTTGCAAAAAGCAGGGATTACCGACATCAGACGGAACATTGCAGGGCATGGGTTGGTTGCTGTCATAGGGAACGGCGGAGGACCGATCGTAGCCCTGCGTGCTGACATGGACGCTCTCCCGATCAAAGAGCAAACGGATGTACCGTTTCTTTCTGAAAACGATGGCGTCATGCATGCATGCGGTCACGATGCTCATATCGCGATGCTGTTGGGGGCGGCCAAGATCATCAAGCAGATGGAACATGAGCTGTCGGGGCAGGTTGTCCTGATTTTTCAACCGGCAGAGGAGAATGCGCCCATTGGCGGTGCAAGACCGATGCTGGAAGCAGGCGCCCTTGATGATCCCAAACCTGATGCCGTGTTTGGATTGCACGTCTGGCCGGGCTTGCCTGTCGGACAGCTGGGGATTAAAGCGGGTTATTTCATGGGTGCCTCGGATCGATTTACCATTCGCGTACAGGGAAAAGGCGGGCATGCCAGCATGCCCCATGAGACAATCGACGCAGCCTTGGTCGCGGTGCAGATTGCCCAAGTGCTTCAAACCATCGTAAGCCGTAATCTCAATCCGATGGACGCAGGAGTGGTTACGATCGGCAAAATCGAAGCGGGAAACAGATACAATGTGATCGCCGACGAGGCCATTATGGAAGGCACTGTCCGTTCCTTGCGACCCGAGGTGCGAAATCTTCTGGAGCGGCGCTTTACGGAAATTGTCGAACATGTTGCTCAAAGTATGGGCGCTCAAGCCGAAATTACGTATCAACGTGGATATCCTGTTCTGCAAAATGACCCGGCAGCCGTAGAAGTGGTTCGTTCCGCTGCATCGTGTCTATTGGGGGAAAACGCTTTGCCTGAGATCGAAGCTGCCCTGGTTGCCGAAGATTTTGCCGTCTATCTGGAGCATTTTCCGGGGGCATTCTTTTGGCTGGGATGCGGTTTTCACGATGAAAGCAAAAATTACCCTCTCCATCATCCCAAGTTTCTTGTGGATGAAAGAGTGCTTCCACTCGGTGCGCAAATGCTGGCGGAGACAGCGCTGCAATATATCTGGCAAAAAGGACGATAAGCATGGTCACGAAAGAGCGTATTTCTCAACACGTAGAACACATAAAGCCGAACATCATCCGCTGGAGAAGAGAATTTCATCAGCATCCGGAGGTAGGATGGACAGAGTTTCGAACCGCTTCCGTCGTCGCAAACACATTGGCTGATCTGGGATTTGAAGTGAAGACAGGCAAAGAGGCTGTGAAACCTGAGGCGAGAATGGGGGTTCCGGATCCCGCGATATTGTCCAGAGCCAAAGAGCGTGCCTTGCAAAATGGCGGAAACCCACTGTGGCTGAACAAGATGGAGGATGGTTTAACGGGAGTAGTGGGAATCTGGGACACCGGGAAGCGTGGTCCGACTGTCGCTTTTCGGTTTGATATGGATGCGCTGGAGATTAGAGAGGACACGCAGATCGTGCATGTACCGGTTCGTGAGGGGTTCCGCTCAAAGTTTGACGGAGCGATGCACGCTTGCGGTCACGATGGACATACGGCAATCGGCCTTGGGCTTGCTTCTCTTATCTCAAGCATAAAGGAACATTTGACAGGAAGAATCAAATTGATCTTTCAGCCTGCCGAAGAAGGCGGAAGAGGTGCGAAAGCGATGGTGGAGGCCGGGGTTCTCGATGACGTGGACTTCTTTTTCGCCGGTCATCTTGGCCTAACGGCTCGAAAGAACAACCAGGTTGTTTGCAGCGTCACCCATTTTTTCGCTTCCACGAAGATCGATGTGGAGCTGGAAGGCGTACCCGCCCACGCAGCTTTTGCGCCCCAGGAAGGAAGAAATGCATTGTTGGCGGCTGCTACCATCGCAGTTCAACTGCAGGCAATTTCCAGACATGGACAGGGCGATTCACGGATCAACGTAGGGATGATGCAGGCGGGCGAAGGAAGGAACATCATTGCCTCACGAGCCAGTTTAAAGCTGGAAACGCGAGGTTATCCCAATGAAGTGAATGACTATATGACGGAAGAAGCGATTCGTATCATACGTTCTGTTGCCGGCATGTATGGTGTCAAGGAACAAATCGAACTGGTCGGGCAAGCAATTGCGGCTCCGTGTGATGCCGAATTGGCTGAAGTGGTCAAGGATGCAGTCCATCATATGGAAAAAGGGTTGGAAGTGATCGATTCCCTGCCATTCCGCGCTTCCGAAGACGCTACGTACATGATGAGAGCCGTACAAGACCGAGGCGGGAAGGCTACCTACATGTTGTTTGGAACGGAATTGAAAGCAGGTCATCACCATCATTCCTTTGATTTTGATGAAGATGCGTTGCCTCAGGCCGTAGAGATATTGGCTCATGTCCTCATCAGATCAATGGAGAAAAGTGGGGGAGAAGCCATTGATTCGACCAGAACGGATGAAGAACCGTATCAGTGAGCTTAATCGCATCGGCTATAACCCGGCAACAGGCGGCGTCACAAGACTTGGTTTTACCGCAGAAGAACAGGAGGCACATCGTCTGATCTGCTCCTGGTTTGCCGACGAAAAACGCGTATCGATCAGACAAGATGCCTGCGGCAATACCATACTGCGGATGGAGGGTGACGGAAGACGACCCGCAATTGCCATTGGATCACACGTCGATACGGTTACCAATGGAGGAAAATATGACGGACAGGCCGGGGTCATATCCGGTCTGGAAGTTCTGTCCTGTCTGCTGGAGAACAATCTCACACTTCCATTTCCGTTTGAGGTAATCGTATTTTCCAGCGAAGAGTCTTCCCGGTTTGGCATCTCGACCGTCGGCAGTAAAGGTATGGCGGGAATGCTAAAAGAAATAGAATGGGATGTTTACGAGGACACCGATGGCATTGGCCTCAAGCAGGCGATGGAAGCGTATGGTCTTGATCTTTCACGGCTGGCCGAAGCGGAGCGGGCGTCAGATGATGTGCATCTGTTTTTGGAGCTGCATATTGAGCAAGGAAGTGTGCTGGAGGAAGCACAACTGCCCGTCGGATTGGTGACAGCGATCTCCAAGCCGTGGCGATTGAGGGTGACGTTCGAGGGGAAAGCGGCACATTCCGGTTCAACCCCGATGAACCGCAGAAGAAATGCCTTGGTGACCGCTGCCGAGTACATGTTGTTTGTAGATAAAAAAGCGCACGAATGGAGCCGCCGCGAACCCTTGGTCGCCTCTGTCACCATGGCGAACATTCATCCTAACAATATGAATGTAATCCCAGGCAGCACGGTGCTCGGTGTAGATATCCGCAGTCACAAACCGGGAATCGTTCGAGCATTTGTCAAAGAGCTGTCCACTGAATGGCAGGCTGTCTGGAATGAAAAATGGGACAGGCAAGGCTTCCGCATGCATACAGAGATTTTGATTCAGGATGAACCGATTCAGTTGGATCCCCAGGTCGTCAAACAGTTGGAAGAATCCTGTCTGGAAGCCGGGGTTACGTATACCAAGCTTCCCAGCGGCGCAGGTCACGACGTAATGAACATGGCTTCCCGATTTCGCGCGGGACTCATTTTTGTCCCTTGTCCGGGCGGAGTCAGTCATCACCCGGAAGAAGGAATCGACGAAAATGGCTGGATAAAAGGAACGGAGATTCTGCTGCGAACCGTACTGAAAGAAAATGGATACAAGTTGGATGCACGGGAGAGGTAGAGAGCCTCTCCCATTTTATGGGCCCCGCTCGGCGCAGCGTTAGCGAATGCCGAGTGGGTATTTATGTTACAATGTCCTGGGAGGGATAAAAATGGAAATTCGTCATTTGCCGCAACGTTGGGATTTGGATGTGTTGTTTCCGGGAGGAAGCGAATCCAAGCAGTTTGCCGCTTTTCTCGACCGGCTGGAGGCGGATATCGCCGCGCTGCAAGCCCAAGTGACAGCCCCAGAGGTGTCGCTTGCACAGGAAGAAGCTTTTTTGCGCGTTTTGAACGAGGTGCAAAGCCTGGCCGTCCGGCTGAAGGAAGCGGGAGCGTTCATCTCCTGCCTCACCGCGCAGAACGTCAAGGATGAACAGGCGAAGCTGCTGTCGGGCAGGGTCAAAACGATTTCTGCTGCCCTTGCTTCCGTGCTGACCAAGTGGGAGGAAAAGCTGCTTCGCATTGATGAAGCGGCATGGCACGCCTTGCTTGAAAACGAGCAGGTAAAACCGGTTGCTTTTCCGCTGAACGAGCGGCGCCGCCGCGCCCAGGAAAAACTGCCGCCCGAGCAGGAAGTGTTGGCCAATGATCTGGCAGTAGACGGATATCATGCCTGGCAGGATCTGTACAACGCCGTGGTCGGACGGATGACCATCCCGGTGGAGCGTAACGGAGAAACCGTGCATCTGTCAGTTGGGCAGGCGTCCAACATGATGGTCAATCCTGACCGTGCGGTACGTGCCGACGTGTTCGCCAAGTGGCAGGAAGCGTGGGCCAAGGAAGCGGAGCTGTGCGCCCAGGCTTTGAATCATCTGGCCGGATTCCGCCTCAACCTCTACCGCCATCGCGGTTGGGATTCCGTGATCCGCGAGCCGTTGGATATCGGCCGTATGCGGGAAGAGACGCTGGACGCCATGTGGCAGGCGATCGAGAACCGCAAAGACCGCCTCGTCGCCTACCTGGAGCGCAAGGCCAAACTGCTCGGCATCGAAAAGCTGAGCTGGTATGATGTGGCCGCCCCGATCGGACACGTGACCAAAGAGGTTACATACGATGAAGCAGCCTCGTTTATTCTGGAGCAGTTCGGGCGATTCAGCCCCAAGCTGGCTGATTTCACCGAAAAGGCCTTCAAGGAAGCATGGATCGAAGCGGAAGACCGGCCAGGCAAACGTCCCGGCGGATTCTGCACCAGTTTTCCGGTAAGCAGGCAGTCCCGTATTTTTATGACCTACGCTGGGAACGCCCAAAACGTTTCGACGCTGGCTCACGAGCTGGGGCATGCCTATCATCAGCACGTGATGTGGGATTTGCCGCCGATGGCGCAAAATTACGCGATGAACGTGGCGGAGACCGCATCCACTTTTGCCGAGATGATCGTGGCCGACGCAGCGGTGAAAAACACCTCGTCCGATGAAGAGCGTCTGGTGCTCCTGGAAGACAAGGTGCAGCAGACGGTGGCGTTCTTCATGAACATACATGCCCGCTTTCTCTTTGAGAAAAACTTCTACGAGGCGAGGAAAAAAGGTCTCCTCAGCGTGGACGCACTGAACAACCTGATGCTTGATGCGCAGAAGCAGGCGTTCCGTGACGCGCTGGCAGAATACGAGCCGCACTTCTGGGCATCCAAGCTTCATTTCTACATCACGTCGTATCCGTTCTACAACTTCCCGTATACGTTCGGCTATCTGTTCAGTCTGAGCGTCTACGCCCGGGCGATGCAGGAAGGCCCCGGCTTCGCGGAAAAGTACGACGCTCTCTTGCGTGACACCGGACGGATGACAGTAGAGGAGCTGGCCCGGCGCCATCTGGGTGCAGACATTACGACGGTAGAATTCTGGCAGACAGCGGTCGATCTGGCTGTAGCCGACATCGAGGAGTTTCTCCGCCTGACGCAATAATTCGTAAGGAGTGATCAGAATGGACTTGTGGGAAGCATTGCGTGGGCGCCGCTCGATCGGTGTGGTCAAACCGGAAATGCCTCCGCGGGAGTACATCGAAAAGATGCTGGAGGCAGCCACCTGGGCGCCCAACCATTTCCTGACGGAGCCGTGGCGCTTTTTCGTCCTGACAGGTGACGCCCGAATTCGTCTGGGAGAGGCAATGGCGGATGCAGCCGCAGCCCGGATGGCGAATCCGGACGACCCTGAATCGCAAAGCAAGCTGGTTAAGCATCGGCAAAATCCGCTCCGCGCGCCGGTCGTGATTGCGGTCGCAGCAAGTCCTTCTGATCAGAAACGGGTGGTTCTGCTGGAAGAGATTGAGGCCGTGGCATGCGCCGTCCAAAACATGCTGCTGGCTGCTCACGGCCTGGGGCTGGGAGCGATCTGGCGCACGGGTGACATCACCTATGAACCTGTCCTTAAAAACTTTTTCAATCTGGGTCCGAACGACCAGCTGCTGGGGTTTGTCTACATCGGGTATCCGCAGGGCAACAAACAGCCTCCCCGGCGAACGCCGTTTACGGAAAAGACCGTCTGGCTGGACAACCAATAAAACGTTTTACAGGAAAAATCGACCGTAACGGGTCGATTTTTTTGTTGACAGCTGCATACAATCGTTTTATGATTTCTATCATTGAATGTTTTACTTTATAAAACATTTACCTATTGAAGTGTTTAGGGAGGAAATACATGAGTCAGATTCGGGAGCTGTTGCTTGGCATCCGCGCGCTTCAGATGCAAACGAAACGGCTGATGACGTTGGCCGCCAAAGACGAATCGCTGTCGCAGGGACTGATTTTCCTGCTGTTTCGACTTTCACAGGCGGGTGCTCTCAAGATTACGGATATTTCGGAGGAATTAGGGTGCACCGCCGGAGCCGCTACCGGCATGACCGATAGACTGGAGGAAAAAGGGCTGGTGCAAAGGGTTCGCAGCGCGGAAGATCGCCGGATCGTGCAGGTGGTGCTTACGGAAGAAGGCAAGGCCCGGCTGGAACAGATTCGCCATAATTTTGAAAAACTGGCGTTCCAAGCCCTTTACGAGATACCGGAGGAGCGGCTTCAGGACATGATTGAAACCGTCCAAGAGATAACGAAGACCATGCAAAAACATGCGGGAGGAGAAGAAAATGACAAATCGTAACACCCTGCCGGGCAAAAGCGAGACGTCCGTGCGCTGGGTCATGGTGGCCCTGATGCTGGGCATGCTGCTTGGTGCGCTGGACATGACGATTGTGTCTACAGCGATGCCGCAAATTATCGCGGAATTGGGGGGGCTTACCTACTACAGCTGGGTATTTTCCGCCTACATGCTGACCTCTACCATCTTTGTTCCGTTGTTCGGAAAGCTGTCCGACCTCTTCGGACGACGATTGATTTACCAGATCGGATTGGGACTGTTTATGCTCGGCTCCGCTCTGTGCGGTTTTTCCACCACGATTGTGGAGCTGATTGTCTACCGTGCGCTGCAAGGGGTGGGAGCTGCAGCGCTGATGCCCATTGCCATCGTGATTGTCGGGGACCTGTATCCCCCGGAGCAGCGCGGGAAGATACAGGGGGTCTTTGGCGCCGTATTTGGTTTGGCGAGTGTGGCCGGACCGGCTTTGGGCGGCTTTATCACGGACTATCTCTCCTGGGAGTGGACGTTTTGGATCAACCTTCCCTTTGGTTTGGCGGCGATGGCCGTGATTGCCTACGCGCTGAAAGAATCCAAGGGTGAAGGAAAACGCTATGTGGACTACACCGGGGCAGCACTGCTGATGGGGGGGATGACGGCACTTCTTCTCGGACTGATCATGGGCGGCGTCGAGTACCCTTGGAACTCCTGGCAAATTTACGGCTTGTTTGCAGCCAGTGTGATCATGACCGGGCTGTTCCTGTTCGTTCAGACCAAGGTGCCTGAACCGCTGTTGCCGCTTACTCTGTTCCAAAACCGCATCGTCAGCGTTAGTGCCGTTCTCGGTTTTCTGTTAGGCGCGGCGATGTTTGCTGCAGTAAGCTACATTCCGCTTTACGTTCAGGGGGTAATCGGCGTAAGTGCATCGTTGGCGGGATACATCCTGACCCCGTTGATGCTCTCCATGATCGCGAGCAGCATTATCTCCGGGCGGATGATAACCAAGGTGTCCTATCGAGCTATCGTTCTCTACGGCATGATCGTGATGTCTGCAAGCTTCTACCTGCTCTCCCTTGTACAGGTGGATACGCCCATGTGGCAGGTAATTGTCTGCATGGTCATGATCGGACTGGGAATGGGGCCGATGAACCCGGTACTGAACATCGCCGTTCAATCGACAGTGGATGCGGCTACCCGAGGCATTGCTACCTCTTCGCTTGCCTTCTTCCGTTCCATCGGCGGTACAGTTGGAGTAACGGTGATGGGGGTATTCCTCAATCATGAACTGTCTGCCCAACTGCAAAAAGTGGTTGCCCATGTGCCGCCGCAGCTGGCATCGCAGTTGGAAAAATTCACCGATCCGCAGCTGTTGTTGAACCAGGACGTACGCGGGCAGATTCCCCAGGAACTGCTGGTGCTGCTGCAGCAAGCATTGACAGTGTCGATCAACCATGTCTTTCTTGTTGCCCTCGCCATTACCGCGATCGGCATCATCGTCGCTTTGTTCTACGGCAATGCCAAAATGACCAAGCGGGAGATGCCTCCTGCAGGTAACCCGCAAGTGAATCCCCAGCCGGCAAACAGCAGATCATGAAATGGGAAAGAGCCTCTCTTTATCGGTGAGGCTCTTTTCGTTTATGATACAAAAAGGAAGGAGGAGTGAACGGTGACGTACGATTTTTTATTCAAATTGGGAGTATCCCTTTTTCTTGGGTTGTTTATTGGAATGGATCGTCAGCTTAAAAACAAGCCGCTCGGGGTCAAAACCAGCATGGTGATTTCCGTGGCGAGTTGCTTGATCACAATTGTTTCCATCGAATCGGTAAACAGATACTCGCTGCCTGGACACACCAATATGGATCCCATGCGTCTTGCGGCACAGGTTGTCAGCGGAGTCGGCTTTCTTGGCGCGGGGGTCATTCTGCGAAGAAGCAATGACGTGATCTCCGGATTGACTACGGCTTCCATGGTTTGGGCTGCATCCGGTCTGGGAATTGCGACCGGGGCGGGATTTTATATGGAGGCGATCACAGCCACGATCCTGATCATATTGGCCATTAACCTGTTTCCGTTAGTGTTGAAGCTGGTTGGACCTCATACATTGCGACGCAGAGATTTGTCGATCAAAATGGTCGTGAAAGAGAATCAAGAACTCAATGACGTTTTCAAGCAGATCAAGCACCTCGGTATGCGAGTCAACCGGGTGAAAGTCAAGGATCTGGATAATGGACAGCAGCGTCTGGAAATGTTGATTTCTGCTTCGGAAAAACTATACACAACCGATATATACACCTCTCTAAAATCTGTAAGCAATGTTGTGTCCGTGGAAGTGGAAAGCAGATAAAAAGAAGAAAAAGCCAACCGCCCTCTCGTTCGGAGACGGTTGGCTTGCTGTTTGATTACCGGTGATAGGTGGCGAAAGCGATAATTCCCTCGTCATCGTCCAGAACAAGTTTCAGACCGGCGGAAAAGGGGTCGCGATGCAGCTGGGTTTGCAGCCAAAATCGAATCGCTTCCAGCAGGTTGGCTTCGATGAGGATTTGTTGTCTGTTGAGAGCGTGCACTTCGGCAGAAAAGCCATAGTCTTCGTCCCACATTAATTCAACGGTTACGTCGCCAGGTTGAATCTGTTTTTTATGGGCAACGTGCAAACAAATCGCATTGATCAGCTCTTGTTCCGAGATTTTTATGGTTTCCATGCGTTCCATTCCTGTTTTTTGCGTTGGTTTTTAAAATAGGTGTACGCTTTTCGCATCAGAATCACCACAGCCCAAACCGCCAAAACGTTAAGGAAGAAACCAAAAATGGCCCCCAGGATTCCCAGATCACTGAACAGACTGCCAAAGAGCAAGCCGGCCAGCCCGCCAAACAGAAGCCCTTTTATAAAACCGCCTTTGCCGGGAGCGGCGGCAGACGTATTCTTGACCGGAGAGGTCGTGTTATTCGGAGTGGATGAGTTTACATGGGAGTCGGTTTTGTTCGGAGTTGTGTTGGAATCAAATGGTTTGGGACCGGATTTGTAGCTTTTCTTCGCGTCCGCCTGGTCATAGCCCATGCCGTTCGGAGCGAGGACGAGAACGAAAGCGATCAGCAGCATGATCCATTTTTTCATAATGGTGTTGGTTCCTCCTCTTTTTTGCGAGTCTCTATATAAGCCCATTCTAATATAACGCTGCGCAGGAATCAAACATGGCCCATTTTGCGAGGAACGTGTATGACTGGGCGAATGTGCATTTTGTGAAATAATACATAACCATATAGTTATAATGTTATGCTATACTATAGGAGGGTGAGGTGAGGATATGGAACCGGATACGAAACCTTTGGTCAATGCGTTAAAAGCACTTGCGGATCCTACGAGGCTGAAAATCATCGCGCTGTTAAACACGCGCAGCTGCTGTGTTTGTGAATTGGTGCCGATCTTTGGGATATCGCAACCGGCGATTTCCAAGCATATGAGCCGGTTAAAGCATGCTGACCTGGTAACGGAATCAAGAAAAGGGCAGTGGGTTTTCTACTCGTTGAATCGGGAGCAGCTGGAATGGGTCAGGGCTGCATTAGGCAATCTGCCCGATTACACCGATGAGTTTGCAAAAATGGAAGAGCAGGGACTGCTCGTGACCTGCGAAGAGTAACAAGGAACGGAGAGAGAACATGTTTCAAGTATGGAGTGCCGTATTGATTTTTGCCGTTACGCTGACGTTTGTCATCTGGCAGCCGAGAGGGTTGAACATCGGCTGGTCGGCGTCAGCCGGGGCTATTTTGGCGTTATTGTTTGGAGTGGTCAGCTTCTCTGATGTAATCACCGTGACGGGGATCGTGTGGAATGCGACCTTGGCGTTTGTGGCGATCATTCTCATCTCCCTGATCCTCGACGACATCGGCTTTTTTGAATGGTCCGCCTTGCATATGGCCAGGGTGGCGAAAGGGAACGGCCGACTTATGTTCGTGTATGTCGTTCTCTTGGGTGCAGCGGTTTCCGCATTCTTCGCAAATGACGGAGCGGCGTTGATCCTGACACCGATTGTGTTGGCGCAGGTTCGAGCCTTGAAGCTGCCCGACAGAATGATCCTCCCCTTTATCATGGCGAGCGGATTTATCGCTGATACTACCTCGCTGCCGCTCATTGTGAGCAACCTGGTAAACATCGTATCCGCTGACTACTTTGACATCGGGTTTGTGGAATACGCAAGCCGCATGATTGTTCCGAACTTTTTCTCGCTGGGAGCAAGTCTGCTTGTGCTGTATGGGTTCTTCCGCGAGGACATTCCCAAAGACTATGACCTGTCACAGCTGAAAAAACCACACGAAGCCTTGAAAGACGTGAGGTTGTTCCGGCTGTCTTGGATCATCCTTGGGGTGCTGTTAGCCGGATATCTCTTGAATGAAGTGGTTGCCATTCCCGTATCGGTTACGGTGGGAATTGCGGCGATTGTATTTATGCTGGCAGCAAGAAACAGCAAGGCGATTGAGATCAGGCAGATTATCAAGGAGGCTCCCTGGGCCGTCGTGGTGTTTTCCATCGGCATGTATGTCGTGGTGTACGGCCTGCGCAACGTTGGCTTAACCGATATGTTGGGCCAGGTCATTCAAGCGTTCGCCAATCACGGGCTGTTCGCGGCTACCATCGGGATGGGCTTCTTGTCTGCCTTCCTGTCCTCCATTATGAATAACATGCCTACGGTGATGATCGATGCGTTGGCCATTCAGGGAACCCAAACGACCGGTGTGATTCGCGAAGCACTCGTTTATGCCAATGTGATCGGATGCGATCTCGGGCCGAAGATTACCCCGATCGGTTCCCTGGCGACATTGCTTTGGCTGCATGTCCTGTCCCGCAAAGACGTATCGATTACGTGGGGACAGTACTTCAAGACAGGGATCATTCTTACGATTCCCACCTTGTTTATCACCTTGGCGGGATTGTATGTATGGCTGCAAATCGTGGCCTGACAAAACATAACACATGAAAAGGAGTCTGAAAGAACATGGATAAAAAACCGTTGGTATATTTCCTTTGCACAGGAAACTCCTGCCGCAGCCAAATGGCAGAGGGCTTTTTGAGAGCGTTGGGCAAAGATCGCTATGAAGTAAAGAGTGCGGGTCTGGAAGCGCATGGGCTGAACCCGCGTGCTGTGCAAACCATGAACGAGGCCGGGGTTGATATCAGCTCGCAAACATCTGACGTAATTGACCCTGAAATTTTGAATCGTGCCGATTTCGTGATTACCCTTTGCGGCCATGCCGATGAGCATTGCCCGGCGATCCCGAACAAAAACGCGGTGAAATGGCACTGGGGCTTTGATGATCCGGCAAAAGCCACGGGTACGGAGGAAGAGATCATGACAAGCTTCCGTACTGTGCGTGATGCCATCAAGAGTCGTATCGAGCAATTCCTGAAGGAAGGAAAGTAAGAAGGAACGGGAAAAGGCTGGGATTGAAAGGTCCCAGCCTGAGACTGTCGAAAAAGGTATTCGTGCCTATTCGGGACCGATTTCTCCGCCTCCGCTCGGCCCTCCTCCCCACAGGGAAGTGTCAACTGTCCGCTCCGCGACGATTCGCGGGGGCATCGCCAAAGCCGCGTCTCTACGAAGTTTTCTCAGGGTGGCGCTGCTTTATGCCCGCGCCCACCTCGCTGCGCTAGCAGGTCGTCACAGCTCGCGGGTAGCTGGAGAAACCGGTCCCTCTACAAACCATTGTTTTCTCAACAAACAGAGGCTGGAACTGAAAGGTCCCAGCCTGCCTATTGTCATTGCCTACAACCATTACCCGCAGCAGGAAGAGCTGCTGCCATCCTTCGTATCCGTTCCGCAGCAGGATTCAGAGGCGGATTCCTGCTTCTCTGCTGCGACTTCCTTGATTTCCACTCCGCAGCAGCTGCCTTGTTCCTTTTTCGTTCCTTCTACTAGTTTCTTCATAAAGTTTGCCATCCTTTATTCCTCCTTCAATGGTTTTTGTTATATAGATCCCAAACCGTTTCGGATTTGTGACCATCTAACCGGTTCGTTCCATTTCTGGTTCCCAACTTTCCAGGATCGCAAGCCGGTTGATCAGTTCAGAAACAATGGATAATCCCAGTTCAATCGGTTTGTCATGCAGGTTCTCTGGATTGTCGTTCGGGGTATGAATGGCGATCGAGTCGGAGAGAGTGGGTTTTTGCCCGAATCCGACCGCAGGAATGCCTTTTTCCGTGAATGCCACGGAATCTTCTCCGCCGTAAATCCACTTTGGCTCAACTCCGTGATCCAAGATGACGGCTGCAGCCAAATCTGCCAACCAGAGACCAGGAGACTTGTGACCCACCCGCATGGCGTTGAGGATCGGTTCAAACCCCAGGCAATCCAGATTAATCACGGCGGATAACGGGACAGGCGGATTCGCAGCCAGGTGACGGGATCCCCACAACCCGGACTCTTCTCCTGTGACGAATGCAACCAGGACATGAAAGGGGAGAGACCTTTGGTTTTGTTTCAGGCTTCGGGCCACTTCCATCATGACGGCGACACCGGATCCATTATCGATAGCGCCTGGGAAGCGTACCCCTCCCGGATCATCGCCAAGGTGATCGTAATGGGCGGTTAAGACGAGCGTGCGGTCTGTTTTTGCCCCAGGAAGAAATCCATATACGTTGTTACAAACCATTGTTTCCGTTTCCAATGGCAGTTCAAGATGAACTTGTACTTCCTGATCGGCGAACTCTTGAGCCAGCGAACGACGGATCCGAATGACCGGAATCTTGTTGTTTTTTGAGCCAAAAATCGTTTTCGGGAACCAGTGCGGATCTCCGAACTCGATTAACAACGCAGCGACCCCAAGAACGACGGCGGCTTCCGCCGTCTTTTTCAAATCAAAACGATCCGGGCGTTCCGGAATGAGAACAACCTTTCCTGCGAGATTGTCGCTATCAATCTCTTCGCCGTCCCGAATCGTTACCAGGGTTCCTGTTACGGATCCGCCGGAGGAGAAGGGAGCCATTTCAGCAAAATCGATCCGGTGCCGCAATCTTTTTTCCCCGATGGTTAATTGAGCGGGACCGGTGAGCCTGGCAGCAGAAACCTCGACGGGTGTCAGATACCCGTCAATCCCCGCAGGGGAGTACCCGGTTTGCTGCAGGAATGCTGCCAGATAGTCGGCTGCCTTGCGGGCACTTTCCGTCCCTGATAATCGCCCTCCTGCCTCGGGACCGCCAAGAAATGCGATATATTGTTTGATCCGTTCCATTGTTTCTGAAAGGTTACCCAGGGTGAGCATGTGCAGATCTCCTTTTTACAAGAGAGTAAAGAGTAGCCCCGAAAGGGTGGACATCGTGAAAACAGAAGCCACAAAAGCGAAAACCAGCTTTTTCTTGAAGATGGAATGGAGCAGCGTAATCTCCGGCAGGCTGGCACCGGCCGAGCTGATCATTAACGCCATTACGGGACCCAACGCCATTCCTTTCGCGATGAGCATCTGGGAGATCGGAATCATGGTGGAGAGGCGTATGTACAACGGGATACCGACTATGGCTGCTACCGGTACGAGCCACCATTGATCTCCGCCAAAGGTTCCGGCAATCCATTCCGTCGGGACGAGGCCGTGAATCACAGCGCCGATGGCGGCCCCGATGAGAAGGTACGGATATACGGTTTTCATCAGGGATAATGTTTCCTGCCAGGCAAGACGAGCATCGAGTTTTTTGACAGGTTCCTTAAGGCCGTTGACAATGACGTTTTTTACCGCTTTTTCAAAGCCGAGCGCCTCCAATGTGAACCCGATCGCCACTGCGAAGATGCTGGTCGCCGCCGTGTAGATCGCTGCCACTTTCCATCCCAGGGTAACGGTCATCAGACTGAGGATGGTTGGATCGAGCACAGGGGAAGCGAATAAGAAGATCATGACAATCCCAAACCGCATCTGTTTATTCAGCATGCTGACGACCATGGGAATGGTGGAGCACGAACAAAATGGAGTGACGAAGGCCAGCAGAAGGGCAAAGCCGGCACCCAGCAGCGGATTCTTGTGAAACATCCACTTTTCCAGCTTTTCGTACGGAATGATTCCCTGCAGCAAGCTGATCAGAAACGAGATCACGAAAAACAATACCGTAAGTTCGAGAGCGATATAGAAAAAGCTCTTGGCTGCTTCAAACCACATCATCATCAACCTTTCTTCTTCATCAAAAAAATTTGATTTATTGTATAAAAAAATTGATATAGATTCCAAGGCAGCCCGGTTGAGTGGCAAAGCTGAGGGGATCCCTCAGCCTTACCCGCAGCAAGATGAGTTGCTGTCGCTTGAACCAGTGCCGCAGCAGGATTCAGAAGCAGCCTCTTTGTTTTCGGTAGTCACTTCTTTAATCTCTACCCCGCAGCAGTTTCCCTGGTTCTTGTCGGAGCTTCCTCCGATGAGTTTTTTGATGAAGTTTGTCATTTTCGATTCCTCCTTGTAATCAATTCATCAAAAAAATTTGATTTAGCCTTTAAAAAAATTAGCAGCAGTTGGTGGGACGGAAGATGCAGCACAGTTGTTCGGAGAGCAGATGGTTTACTTCCTGCTGGTTAATTTCGTAGTAGCTCCAGGTGCCCAGGACTTCTTTTTTAATCAAATTGGCATCCAGCAGGATCTTTAGGTGGTAGGACAGCTTTGACTGTGCCATGTCTACAATTTCGCAAAGATCGCAGACACATACCTTCCCCCGTTGGGTTAGCTCATACATGATTTGGAGGCGCTTTTTATCAGCCAGCGCTTTAAACTTGGCTTCATAGGCTTCAAAAAAGGCCTCTTCCGTCGGTTGATTCAGCAGGGGGAGACTCTTCAAGATTGTCACCTTCTTTGTATAATCAAATTTTTTTGATGTAATAACACTATATTCCATGGATGGAAAATGTGCAATAGGTTTCATCAAATTTTTTTGATTTTTTCCGTATCACCTAAACCTATTGGAAATCAATCCATAAGCAGCTTTTCCATTGCCATTACATCTACAAATTTTCCGTCTAACATTCCCTGATTTCGAAATATCCCGACTTCACGGAAGCCGGCTTTTCGATACAATCCCTGCCCCAGGCCGTTAAACGGAAAGGTAAACAAGACGAATTTGTGAAACCCGTTTTCTTTGCCGACAGCCTCCAAATCCTGAAGCAGTCTCTGACCGATCCCTTTCCCGCGAAAGTCGCGATGGATGTAGACGGACAAATCCCCCACGCCGTCATAAGCACACCGGTTGCTATAGGGATTGATGGATGCCCAGCCCACCACGTTACTGTCAATCTCAGCAACCAATACGGCATATCTCCCTTTGTGCTGCTCGAACCATTTTGACATGAACAGCATGTCTTTCATGTCCATTTCCAATGTTGCGATCCTGTCTTCAATTCCCTGATTGTAGATCAGCAGGATGTCAGGCAAATCCCGTTCGGCTGCCTTGCGAACAAGCATGTTGATCAGCTCCTTACTCGTTCTGATTGCAACTAATTTTATCAGAAACTTTGAAAATCTGGGCTTTCTCATTTTTGGGGACATCTTCCGCATAGGGTAAGAGAGGAGGGATGCTCTCATGCTGGAAAAAATGGGGTTTTCGCTACTGCGCATCGTGCTTGGCGTCATTTTTTTTGCCCATGGCCTGGCGAAGTGGAAAATGGGAGTGGACGAAGTCGCCCGCTCATTTGGCGGTTACGGTCTGCCGGAGTTATTGGCCTATCCGGTTACCTGGCTGGAGCTTGCGGGCGGAATTGCCCTGGTACTCGGCTTGGCAACGCGATACGTTTCTCTCGCCATGGCCGTGTTGATGCTGGGAGCCGTTGTGACCGTAAAGCTGCCGGCTGGAGCGGGGCTGCTGGCTGACGGCAGGATTGCGGGCTACGAGCTGGATCTGGCGTTGCTGGTGATCGCGGTGTACCTCAGTGTGGCGAAGAAGGACGAAACGATATGAATATTCGTTGACAAAAAATGGGAGGATCAGTAAAATACAGATACTTACTCAGAAAGTTCGATGGTGATCGAATGAATAATCAATATTCTATGACAATCGAATACTCGCCTGCATACGAATTGGTCCTTAGCCTATACGCTTACATCCATCAACGGGATCGAAAGAACATCAGGCTGGGCAACGACTGGCGGAAGGAAACAGTCCGCAAACTCCCGGCCGGATTCGCCGCCGAGCTGGAAGACGAACGATGGGAAGTGATGCATCGGATCGTCCTTCTGATCGCCCAGTCTACCGAGAAAGACACGGTAGAAAAGTTTCTCGCCTGGTTGGAAAGGCTTCCCCCAGGAGAGATTTACGAACGGCTCGCTCCATGGGTCAGTTCCATCCCGTTAAACCTGGGAGAAGTTCGCGACCGCAGCTTGTATCTGTTATCAAAATGGCATGAACATTACTTCTCCCGGCTGGATGCAGACATATTGCGGAGATTGGAGCGGGATGCCGAGCGGCTGGCCGAACGAGCTCAAACCGTATCACCAATTGACCTCGTGGAAGAAGCCACGCACGGACTGCGAATTGAACCGACAGAGAATTTGCGGCAGGTCATTCTCGCCCCTCAGTATCACTGCAGTCCGGCGACTATTCTGGACTTTTACCGCGGCATCGCCACCTGTTTGTATCCTTCTTCACAGGAGGGAGGCGGAGAGGACGATTCGATTTCCCGCTTGCTTCCCGTCACACAGTGCCTGGCCGACGAAAAGCGCCTCCAGATCCTTCGCTGTCTTGCGCAGAAGCCGCAGACTTTATCGGATATTCAGAAGCAGGTCAAACTGGCAAAAAGCACGGTGCACCACCATCTTACCGCGCTGCGTCGGGCGGGTATGGTTCGCAGCCATTACAGCGATAGTACGACTGCAGCCTGGTACAGCCTCCGCGAACCGTTTGTCGACCGCTTGAACACCGAATTACAACAATTTTTGTGGAGCTAGGAGTGTCTCTATGAAAGAATGGCGCGGGTATTTGCAGGCCTATCATCCTATTGTGCAACTGTTGATGGCAGGAACCGTGTTCGTGACGTTGACCAGCTCGATGAGCATGCCGTTTCTCGCGATCTACCTCAGTGAAACCACTCGGCTTGGCATTCCTGCCATCGGTTTGATCATCGGTGCGGGACCCTTGGCAGCCACGATCGGCGGTTTTGTCGGCGGGGTGTTGTCCGACCTGCTCGGAAGACAAAAGCTGATGATATTATCACTGCTGGGGCTTGCGATCGCCTGCATCGGATTCGTCTCCACCGCAAATCCTGCTGCACTGCTCATCATCAGCGTCCTGAGGGGGCTGGCGGGCTCTTTTTTTGGAACCATCTCCAAGGCGCTGATGGGAGACCTAACGCCAGAAGAGAAGCGGTTTCGCGTGTTTTCCAACCGCTACATGGCGATCAACCTGGGATTTTCCATCGGCCCGATGGTTGGGGCGTTTCTTGGGATCGGCGGCAGCAGCTTTGCCTTTGCTTTGGCGGCGGCCGTGTATGTCGTTTATGCCATAGCCCTGATCCTGTGCTTCCGCGCCTTCAGGGTAAAGGAGGCGATGTCCGGGGATCGCGAGGAAGCGGTCACCGTTTCCCGCATTTGGCAGGTGCTCCGCCGCGATACGGTTCTGTTTCTGTTTACCATTGGCGGCGTACTTCTGATGACCGTTCATGGACAGATGTCGGTTACGCTGTCACAATATCTGACAGATAACCTGTCCGATGGTGTCAAACTGTTCGGACTCTTGATGAGCCTCAACGGGATAACCGTCTTTCTCGTACAGGTACCGCTCACCCGTTGGTCCGAAAGGCTGTCGCTGTTTAAACGTATCGTGCTTGGCAGCATGCTTTTGGCGCTGGGGGAGATTGGGTTTGCCACTTCCGCCGGTTGGTCCGGTTTTATTGTGGCCATGGTCATATTTACGTTGGGTGAAATCCTCATTGTACCCGCCGAGTACGCGCAGGTCGATCAAATTACCCCGCAGGGCATGCGCGGCACCTACTATGGGGCGCAGAGTTTTGGCGAGTTCGGCAGCTTCCTCGGGCCATGGGCGGGAGGGATGATTCTGTCCGTGTACGGCGGACCAGCGATGTTCACGACGATGGCGGTCATTGCCGTGGCCAGTCTCTACTTTTTCTGGAAAGGGCGCAAGTTGCATCGGCTGAGGGCGGGGCAGGCCGGGCAGACGGTTTCGGTCTGAAAAATAGGAGAGCCTCCCTATTGCAAGGAGGCGTTTTGCCGTTTTAAAGTCGCTCGATCCAATCTTGCTCAGGCTCAAAAGGATGCATGCATTCAATTGGGACCGGTTGCAGGCGCGAAGGCGTCCACTCCCAGTTCTCCAAGGGTCGCCCACAGCGGCAACCGTTCCCGATGTTGCATCATCTGATTCCCCCGTTCCTCTTGGAAAAATACACCCGCCTGTTACCGGTCCAGTCTGGAGAGCTGCTGGATGGACTCCATCACCTGTGCGGCGATTTCCTCGTAATCCGCCTCGTCATCAAAGGTTACGGGCGGGCCAAACACGACGCCTGCGGGCTGAAACCATCCCCGTTTCGCCCCGTAGACGTACGTGGGAATGACAGGGGCGCCGCTCTTTTTCACGAGAAACCCGATCCCTTTTTTCGGCTCCTGCATCTCTCCGGTTTTGGAGCGGGTTCCTTCAATGAAAATAGAGAAGATTTTGCCTTCTTCCAAAATTTTCAACGAATGCTTCAGCGATTTGAGATCGGCCTGTCCGCGCTTGATTGGGAAGGCTCCCATCTCGGTGATTATCCAGGCGAAAAAGCGGTTGGCAAACAGCTCCTCCTTGGCCATGATGTACATTTTTCGCGGTGTACGAGTGCCAACCATGAGCGGATCGAAGTTGCTGGTGTGGTTCATGGCGAGGATGCAGCTTCCCTCGGGAATGTGGTGTGCTCCTTCCACTTTCATGCGAAAACGGATGCGCAGAAACAAGTCCACCAGTGAGCGAATGATGTGGTATACCATTGGGTGCCCCCTTTCTACGATACCGATTTCCACGCGTACAGAGCGAGCAGCAGCCATCCGGCCAAAAACAAAACGCCGCCGAACGGAGTGATCGCCCCCAACGGTTTGATTCCCGACAGGCTGAGAGCGTACAGGCTGCCGGAGAAAAGCACGATCCCGCCGAAGAAACACCAGCCGGCCCAAGCGAGCTGGGAAGATCCGGGAGATAGCTTCAGAAGGATGGCCACCAGTACCAACGCCAGCGCATGGACCATTTGGTAGTGGACGCCGGTTTGGAATACGCCCAGCAGGTACTCGTCCAGTTTCGATTTCAGGCCGTGCGCGGCAAACGCTCCGAGCGCCACTGCCAGAAGACCGTTGATGCTGCCGAGAAACAAAAAAGTCCGCAACGTGAATCTCTCCTTTTATCATACGTGTGAGGCTGCAGTGCTATTGTACCGCATTCAAGGGGCCAATGCCTAATTTTACTTGCGGGAAAGCGTTTTTAAGCTCCTGTCCAAACCGGCCGGAGCTCTTTTTCATAGTATATAGCAGCTGCACCAGAGCGGAGGTGAAACAAACGTGAACAGACTGACGACATGGGCTGGCGGTTTGCTCGGCGGTTGGGCTATGATGAAAGCGCCTCTGGACGGATCGTTCCTCACCGGCCTCGATCCAATTGTCGACTTCATCGGCGTAGTATCCATGGTTGTGTTTTCCGGCGCACTTATTTATAACGGTGTTCGCGAATTTTTCAACCGATAACGGATCCAGCACACGGCAGGCCGAGTCCTTCTCCTGGGACCCGGCCTTTTTTCAGTGTATAAGAATTTATAAATTTGGACATCCCATACAGCCAATTGGAAAGTGTTTGGGGCCCCGCCCGGCGAAGAAAGGGACCCCACTCGGCTCAGCTGTAGCTTTTATCCGAGTGGGTTGAGGATAGCTCATGCCGGGTGGGTTTTCTAAGAGGTCCAGCTGAGCGCAGTGTTAGCAAATGAACGAGTGGGTAATTCTTGGTCGTCATTTTTCCTTCTCCCCCATATACATAAGGTAAGAGTTGTGGAAAGTGAGGGGGAGCGGCATGACCAACGACGAACGCAAAGAACTGGAAAAGTCAATCGATGAGATCACGGAAATTGCCAAAGGGTTTGGCCTGGACTTTTACCCCATGCGTTATGAAATCTGTCCTGCCGACATCATTTATACGTTTGGGGCCTATGGAATGCCGACGCGGTTTTCCCACTGGAGCTTCGGAAAGTCCTTTTATCGCATGAAGCTGCAGTACGATCTCAATTTAAGCAAGATTTACGAGCTTGTGATCAACTCCAATCCCTGCTACGCCTTTCTATTGGACGGCAACAGCCTGATCCAGAACAAGCTCATCGTCGCCCACGTATTGGCCCACTGCGACTTTTTCAAGAACAACGCGCGGTTCGCCAACACCAACCGGAACATGGTGGAAAGCATGGCGGCCAGCTCGGAGCGCATTCGTCAGTACGAAATCAAGTACGGCAAGGACGCGGTGGAAACCGTTCTGGACGCCTGCCTCGCGATCCAGGAGCACATCGATCCAAGCCTGATGCGCCCGAAATTGCGCTGGAAACGGGAAACGGATGACAGCCAGCAGCGAGGAAAAATGGAGAGAAGCACTCCGTACGACGACTTGTGGCGTATGGACAGCAAGGCACAGGATGAGATCGACCCGGTGAAGACAACGAAGCGCTTTCCGCCCCAGCCGGAAAAAGACCTGGTGCTGTTCATCATGGAGTACAGCACGATACTGGAAGAGTGGCAGAGGGACATCCTCACCATCATTCGCGACGAGATGCTCTATTTCTGGCCGCAGCTGGAGACGAAGATCATGAACGAAGGCTGGGCCAGCTACTGGCATATGCGGATTTTGCGAGAAATGGACTTGAACGAGGCGGAGACCATTGACTTTGCCAAACTGCACTCGTCGGTCATTCAGCCATCGGCGACGAGTATTAACCCCTATCATCTCGGACTGAAGATATTCGAAGACATCGAGCGGCGCTGGGACAATCCGACCCCGGAGGAGCAGGAGCGCTTCAGCCGCAAACCGGGACAGGGGTGGGCCAAAATCTTTGAGGTGCGCGAGTTGGACTCGGACCTCAGCTTTATTCGCAACTACATGACTCAAGATCTCGTCAGCAAGCTCGATCTTTACATGTTTGGCAAGCAGGGCAACGAATGGGTGGTGACGGAAAAAGCGTGGGAGCAGGTGCGGGACGGCCTGGCCAACACGCGGGTCAACGGCGGGTTCCCCTACGTCACCGTCCAGGACGGCGATCATCTGCGGGCCGGCGAGTTGTATTTGAAGCACCATTTCGAAGGATTGGAGCTGGATGTGAAGTACGTGGAGAAAACCGTTCCACACATCTACACGCTCTGGGGCAAAAACGTCCATCTGGAAACGGTAGTCGAGGAACGGCCGGTGCTGTTTACCTACGACGGGAAGAAAGTGCATCGGAGGTTTTTGTGACTTTCATTTGACTTGAAACCGCCAAATATTGGCGGTTTTTTAGGTCAAAAGACTAACAATAATAATTTCTCATCTTTAATCAGGAGTAGCCACTTACGGTTGTCTTGCCGAATCCTTCTCAATCGAAACGTCAGGCTGGGTTTTGCATAGGAAATCATTAAAAGCTTTCATGATACCATTGATCGAAGCGTCTTTCAAAAAGATGGGTTTAAAATGTCGGTTGATTTGCAAATCAACTACGTCGACCTCTTTAAGCTCATACAGTTCGAGATCCTTTTTCTCGACTTCGATTTTATCTGCTTCCATCACCACGGTATTCTCCACCTGGTAATGGCTTAAGGCCCCGTTGATCAAGGTCCAATCCAAAAGTACCGCGGCGTAACAAAAGAATCGTTCCTTGGAAACATCCACGATGGTAAAGTGCTGACGATTTTGAAAAAGATGATCTGGATAGATGGCGAGCAACATATAATCAGGGATGATTATGGACTGCCTTTTTCGGTTTTCGAAAGTTGAACGGACAATAGTTTTGAAATGAAAAATTCAATTTATAATTCAATATGAAATTAATATTGATTTTTTCTGAATATTACATTATATTTTAAATGTCAAAAGTAACCATTGGCATCATTTTTTTTTTGCAGTTCATGAAATAAATATTTCAAAGACAATTTATTAAGAAAAAAATATTTAATGTGGAGGTTGGCAAAGCATGAACGTTTTGTCGGAGCATTCGATCAAATCAGCGGAATTGTTTCGAAAAGCTTGCGAATTAATCCCGGGAGGCGTGACCGCAAATATCAAATATTTTTCACCCCATCCTCTTTTCATGAGCAAGGGGAATGGAAGCAAGCTTTACGACGTGGATGGGAAAGAATATATCGATTATTTGCTTTGTTATGGTGCACTCATATTAGGTCATGGACACCCGCGGGTGTACGAAGCAGTATGGAACCAGATGCAAACTGCGGGAACGACCATATTTGGGACCCCGCATGAATTGGAACTGGTCATGGCGGAAAAACTGACCAAGCATTATCCGGGTATCGAGATGGTTCGCTTCACCAATTCAGGTCTGGAAGCAACACTTTTGGCGATCCGTACTGCAATGGCGTATACGGGCAAGAGAAAACTGGCCAAGTTTGAGGGGCATTACCACGGAGGATATGATCAGGTTCTACTCAGTGTGAATCCGGATATCGAAAAAGCCGGCAGTGCGGACAAGCCTCAGGTCGTGCCGGATTCAAGAGGGATACCAGATTATTACGTAGAGAATACGATCATCCTGCCGTTTAACAATTTGGAGGCGACGGAACAGATTCTAAAGTCTCACGCGGATGAGCTGGCAGCGGTAATCCTGGAGCCGATTCAGGGAGGATTTATTCCAGCTGACCAGGAGTTCATGGATGGACTGCGCAAAGTCACGGAGGAGTTGGGGATCCTTCTTATCTTTGACGAAGTGAAGACCGGTTTCAGGTTGTCCATCGGCGGGGCACAGAAAGTTTATGGGATCAAGCCCGATCTGACTGCACTCGGCAAGGTGTTGGGCGGCGGTTTTCCAGTAGGAGCGATTGGCGGCAAAAAAGAGATCATGCTGGTCAGTGCTCCTAATGAGGGACGGGATATTTTAACCTTTGGCGGTAAACAGAGAATGAAGACGGACGTGTTGTTCCACAGCGGAACGTATAACGGTCATCCCACCGTACTGGCGGCAGGTTTGGCTACGATTGACGTTTTGGAAGAAGAAGGCAAGATGGAGGAATTGATCGCGAATACCCATCTGCTTCGAAACATGCTGGAAGACGTGTATAGAGATTATGGCGTAACTATGCAGACGGTGGGACTTGGCAGTATCTTTAATGTGATCTTGACTGATCAACCGATCAAGAATTACCGCGATATGAATCATTCCGACAGCCAGCTTCGAAAAGAAATTGATTACGAGTTGTTGAATCTGGGGATTTACACGAAGCCGCTGAATCGCTATTCGATGTCCATCGTTCACAGCAGGGAAGATCTGATTCGAACGGTAGAAGCGCACGAAGCGGCGATCAAGCGGGTAAAAAAGCGTAAATAAAATTCATAATGATGAACGGAGGGAGAGTTGTTTATGAAAAAGCGTTTGAAGCAAAGCGGCATGTTCTTGTTCGCGTTTTTGCTCAGTCTCGGCATCGCCGGGTGCGGGGCAAATCCTGCAGGCCAAGGAGAGGCAAATCCAACATCGCAGAAAACTTCCGGCAAGATAACAGTTGGAACCGACACAAGCTATGTTCCCTTTGAATTCTTAAATCAGGAGACGGGAAAATATGACGGCTTTGATATCGAGCTGCTGGACGCGATTTCCAAAGAGGTCGGGTTTGAGTACGAGTTGAAGCCAATGGATTTTAGTGGACTCATTCCTGCCCTGCAAACCAACAATCTCGACATGGTCATTGCAGGAGTGACCATTAAAGAGGAACGGAAGCAAGTCATTTAAAGAGGAACGGAAGCAAGTCATTGATTTTAGCCGCCCTTATTATGATGCCGGAACTTTGATTCTCGTACGCGCAGACGAGCAGGCGATAAAAGGAGTAGAAGACTTGAAGGGAAAAGTGATCGCAACGAAACAGGGAACAGCAAGCTATGATTATTCCACAAAAATAGAAGGCGTTGGGAAAGTGGTTCCGTTCCCCAATATCGACCAGGCTTATATGGAGCTGGAAAAAGGCTCTGCCGATGCGGTGATCTTTGATTCCCCCAATATCCAGTATTACATAAAAACCAAGGGTGAAGGAAAGGTAAAGGCAGTTGGAGATCTATTGCAGGGTCAGCAGTTTGCCATAGCGTTTCCGAAGGGCAGTGAGTTGCGCCAAAAAGTGGATGCAGCTTTGGAAAAGCTGATGCAAAACGGAACGTACGATCAATTGTATGAAAAGTGGTTTGGCGAAAAGCCGAAAAAATAGAATTCAGTTGAAACGCTTGAGAGAAGAGGTGTAACAGTAATTGTTACACCATTTTTCTGAAGAAAGGGGAGGTGCTCATGAACAATAACTTTACGTTGGATTGGAGTTATGCTGTCGAAGCGATTCCCGTATTGCTAGAGGGCATCCAGTATACCATTTTGATTGCATTAGCCGGCTTGCTTATTGGATTTCTGGTAGGAACCATTATGGGATTGGCTCGTACCGCCAAAAATAAATTCATTTTTGGCTTGGCCACCGTGTACGTCGAAGTGATCCGCGGAACCCCGATCATGGTTCAAGCGTTGTACATCTATTTTGCCTTGCCGATGATGCTCGGCATCAAAATCGATCCAATCGTCGCCGGAGTCATGTCAATCGCAATTAATGCAGGCGCCTATATCGCCGAAATCGTCAGGGGCTCAATTCAATCCATTGATCGCGGTCAGGTGGAAGCCGGTCGTTCTCTTGGGCTTACTTCCATACAAACGTTTTGCTACGTGATTTGGCCCCAAGCATTCAGAAGAATGATACCATCTCTTGGCAATCAATTTATCATCAGCTTGAAGGACACTTCCTTGTTGACAGTGATTGGAGTGGGAGAGCTTACCCGACAAGGGACAATTGTCGTGTCAGCGAATTTCCGTGCCGTAGAAATATATACAATTGTCGCCCTGTTATATCTAACCATGACGTTGACGATCTCGATTGTGTTACGAATCCTTGAAAGGAGGTTACAGGTCAATTGATGATTGAGGTAAAGGAGCTGTACAAGTCGTTCGGCGAACTCCATGTACTAAAAGGAATCGATTGTGAGATAAAGGAACGGGAAGTGGTATGCGTCATTGGCCCTTCCGGTTCCGGAAAAAGTACATTCTTGCGCTGTTTAAATCGACTGGAGGAGATTAGCAGCGGGAAGGTAGTGATAAGCGGCTATGATGTAAGCGATCCGAAAACAGACATCAACCGGATGAGAGCTGAGGTAGGAATGGTATTTCAGCGGTTCAATTTATTTCCCCATATGACCGTGATCGAAAACATTATGTTGGCCCCGATGAAGATACGTGGGGAAGCGAGGGACGCCGCCTTTCAGAAAGGGATGGAGCTTCTCCGCAAGGTTGGGTTGGAGGACAAGGCGGATGTATATCCAGACAACCTCTCGGGCGGCCAGATGCAGAGGGTTGCGATTGCCCGAGCATTGGCGATGAATCCCAAGGTGATGCTGTTTGACGAGCCGACATCGGCCCTTGATCCTGAATTGGTTGGCGAAGTATTGGAAGTCATGAAAAATCTGGCCAACGAAGGAATGACGATGGTAGTGGTTACACATGAGATGGGATTTGCCCGCGAAGTGGGAGACCGCATTATTTTTATGGATCGGGGCGTCATAATGGAGGAAGGTGAACCTGAGCACATTTTTTCGAACCCGCAAAATGAAAGGACGAAAGAGTTTTTACGAAAAGTTCTGTAGAAGAAACAGAATGCGAAATTGAGGTGGAAACATTGTTTAAGGTAGCAGCTGTTCAGATGAATCCAATTTCCGGTCAGACAGAAACAAACCTGCAACAGGCGATTCTCATGGCTGAACAGGCCGCGCAGGAGGGAGCCAACTTAATCGTTCTTCCCGAATTATGGAAGACAGGTTATCATTTAAAGAAAGATGAATTTGAACAACTGGCCGAGACACCGAACGGAGAGACTGTTCGCCTGTTTCAAGAACTGGCGCGAAAATGGAGTACAGTGATTGTGCTGCCTTTCGCTGAGAAGGAAGAAGATCGTCTCTATATATCATTAGCTGTCATCGAGCAAACAGGGGAGTTGGCGGCAACATACCGAAAGTCTTTTGTGTGGGGAAAGGAAAAGAACAGTTTTTTACCAGGTGAAAGAGTATACAATGTAATTAGCACATCGCTGGGCAAAATTGGCGTGTTGATCTGTTACGACATTGAATTTCCCGAGCCTGCCCGCTTGCTTGCTCTGCAAGGGGCTGAGCTGATCGTCGTTCCTTCCGTGTGGAGTTTCGGTGCCGAAACAAGGTGGGACATTCAACTTCCTGCTCGCGCTTTGGATAACACGGTATTTATACTTGGCGTAAATACGGTTGGTGAGGGAAGCTGTGGGAAAAGCAAGCTGGTTGCGCCTAATGGAGAAGTGCTTTGCGAAGCACCGCGGGAAGAAGCGTGTGTACTGCTTCATGACATAGATCCTTCTCTGATTTTGCAGACTCGCGCCTATATTCCATACCTGGCTGATTACGATGAAACTTTGATTCCGGGAGGGCAAACAAATAAGATCGCCTATGAATCGTTCTAATGTTTATCAGCATATCGCTGAACAGATGCCGCAGATGAGCAAATCGCAGCTAAAGATCGCCCGATACATTTTGGAAAATACGAATACGGTGCCGTTTTTCAATGTGGCCAAATTGGCAAAAATGGCGAAAGTAAGCGAGGCGACTGTGGTACGATTTGCTATGTTCCTCGGTTATTCTGGCTTTCCCGAGCTGCAGCAGTACATGCAGGACTCCGTCAAGCAGCAGCTGACGATCGCTGAAAGACTGAAAATGTCCATACAGGTGTATGGGCAAGAAGAAAAGGGCGTTTATGAAATCTTTCAGGATGATATCGCCAATATTAAATCGACCATGGAAAAATTGGACATTCCGTCGTTCCTAAAAGCGGTTGAATTGTTGCTTCATGCAGAAAACGTTTATATTGTCGCAAATCGAAGCGCCGCTTCTCTCGGAATTTTTCTGCAGTATTACCTGAATATGATTTTGGGTAATGCGGAAATGATTCAGTCAGTAGAGACAATAGCGGAGAAGTTGTACAAATTAAACAAAAACGATGTTGTGATAGGCATAAGTTTTGCCAGATACTCTGCCAGTACCATCAACATCGTCTCATATGCCAAAGAAAAAGGAGCAACGACCATCGCCATCACGGACAATCTCTTGTCGCCACTCATTGCACATGCAGATATCTCTCTTACGGCTTCCAGCCAAATGCCGACGTTCATTGATTCGTTCGTGGCTCCCCTTAGTTTAATTAATGCCCTGATCACTTTTGTTGGAAAAGAAAAGACCAACGAGTTTCACGGACGGCTTGAGAAACTGGATGAGATCTGGGATCGGTTCGGGATTTTTTACATGAAAGAAAAATAATCGGGCCAACTGCCTTATTGTTGGCCATGTACGACTGACGTTCACCAAATTTGACATTTCCAGCTATTTGGAACATAATAAAACAACGCTTAATTTCCGATTGCTTATATCGGAAAGCGGGGGAACCACGTTTTGGGGCGAATCGCTATCGCGATCGATAGCGTAGGGAACCATCTTTCCCGAGTCCGTCAGCTAACCTCGTCAGCGATAGATGGGTCAAATTTCTGTTTTTTTATCCACATGCTTCTTTGACCCTATATGTTCGCAGGGTCTTTTCTTTTTATTTGACCCTGCGCTTGTAGGGTCATTTATTTTTTCGAAGGGGGGATGAAGTTGTCGAATGCCATTGTTTTTGACCATGTTCGAAAGGAATACGGTCAAACCGTTGTCATCGAAGATTTGAATCTGGAAATACCGAAGGGGAACATTGCGGTGCTTGTCGGTCCGTCAGGGTGCGGAAAAACCACCACGATGAAAATGATCAACCAACTGATCAAACCGACGGCCGGGAGAATCCTGATTAACGGAAAAAACACGATGGAAATCGACCCGGTCCAATTGAGAAGAGGAATTGGCTATGTGATTCAACAAGTCGGTCTTTTTCCGCATATGACGATCGCTGAAAACATTTCGCTGGTTCCGCGCCTGAGCAAAGGGAAAGCTGCGGTTGACACCGGAAAAGTGAACGAAATGCTGGAACGGGTAGGTCTCGACCCAGCGCAATACCGTGATCGCTATCCGTCTGAACTGTCCGGCGGTCAACAGCAGCGGGTCGGGGTTGCGCGGGCCTTGATGAGTGATCCGCCGATCATTTTGATGGATGAACCCTTTTCCGCTCTCGACCCGATCACCCGGGAACAGCTGCAGGATGAATTGATTCGCCTGAATCAAGGGCTGAACAAGACGATCGTTTTTGTGACGCATGATATGGATGAAGCGTTGAAGATTGCTGACCAAATTATCGTGATGCAAAACGGGAAAGTGATCCAGCAAGGAACGCCCGACCAGATTCTGCGCCATCCTGCGAATGAATTCATTCGCGGTTTTATTGGGGAGAAGCGATTGTCCGCTCATTTGAGCCAGTTGGTGGATGATGTCATGCTGCAAAATCCGGTCACCGTCCTGCCGACCAGAGGTCTTGCGGAAGCTGTTCAAATCATGCACAGAAAGCGCGTTACAGGACTGATCGTCGTTGATAGAGAGGGACGATATCTGGGAATGGCAGACACCAGCGATATTCATAACCGGTACCCGGAAGAGTCGCTGTCCATTCAAAACGTGATGCGAACGGACGCGGTGGCGGTAACAACCGGAACGCCCTTGGCGGATGCGATTTCCCTGGTTCAGGAGGCTTCCTACGGCTATGTTCCCGTCGTGCATCCAAACGGCAAATTGGCCGGTTTGCTCACAAGGGCAAGTCTGGTCGATGTACTGGCAAAACCGTATTTGGAGGGAGGGACATCGGGTGAGTGAAATCATGAATGTCTTGATCGATCGTTGGCCTGATATTTTGGACGCTACGCGGCAGCATATCATTTTGTCCGTCATCTCCTTGTTTTGGGCGACACTGATCGCAGTTCCTGCCGGAATCCTGTTGACTCGGTACCGCTTTTTGGCCGGACCGGTTCTGGGTATCGTCTCTGTTTTTCAAACCATCCCCAGTCTTGCCCTGCTCGGATTTATGATTCCGCTGTTTGGGATTGGACCGGTTCCAGCCATTATTGCGATGGTCATTTACGCTCTGCTGCCGATTCTTCGCAACACCTACACGGGAATTCTGGACGTGGACGACGCACTCCTGGAAGCCGGACGCGGAATGGGGATGACCAAGTCGCAAATGCTGCGGATGGTGGAGCTGCCCATGGCCCGTCCGATTATCTTTGCCGGTATCCGGACAGCGACCGTCATGATCATTGGTGTTGCGACACTGGCTGCCTTTATCGGAGCCGGAGGTTTGGGGGACCTGATCCTTCGGGGAATTTCCATGGTCGATACGGGAGTCATTCTGGCCGGGGCCGTACCTGCCGCCGTTTTGGCCATCTTGTTCGACATGCTGCTCGCTTGGGCGGATTGGCGCGTCACTCCAAAAGGTCTCCGCACCAGTAAACAATCCTGACAGGAAGGGAAGAGCTGAATGGAGCCGCATCATCATAAACAAATCATTGTGTACTTTCGAAGGGAGAGGATTTTGTGAGAAAAGGATGGCTGCAGAAGATTGGGGTAGGGGTTTTGGCACTGGCTGTGGCAGGATTGGCCGGTTGTTCCGCCCTAACCGGTACTACAGCGTCTGACAAGGTAACCGTGGTGGGAAAAGATTTTTCAGAACAAGACGTCTTGGCGAATCTGGTAGGAGTATTGATTGAAAAAAGTACCGACCTGAAGGTTGAGATCAAGTCGTTTTTGGGCGGAACCGACGTATGCTTCAACGCCGTCAAAAACGGCAGTGCCGATATGTACGTGGAGTACACCGGCACGGGTTTGGTGAACATCATGGGTCAAGAAGCAATCAGCGATCCGCAGCAAGTGTACGATCTGGTAAAAACAGAATTTTCAAAGAAATACCAATTGGAATGGCTGGAGCCAATCGGATTTAATAATACGTACGCCCTGGCTGTTTCCCAGGAGACAGCGCAGAAGTACAATCTGAAAACGATCTCCGACCTGAAGCAGCATGCCGGCAAGCTCACATTTGGCACCGAACAGGAATTCCTGGAACGGTCAGACGGCTTGAAGGGTCTGGAGAAAACCTACGGGCTTTCCTTTCAGGATGAGAAAGCAATGAATCCCGGGTTAAAGTACAAGGCGCTTTCCGAAGGAGAAGTAGATCTGATTGACGCCTTCTCAACAGATGGACAATTAGTCAAGCACAACCTGGTTTTGCTTGAAGACGATAAACAATTTTTCCCGCCGTACTTTGCGGCACCGCTGGTTCGCAGCGAAACCCTGGAAAAGCATCCGGAGCTGAGAGAGGTTCTGGGCAAGCTTGCCGGAAAGATAGACGACAAGCAGATGGCTCAGCTGAATGCGCAAGTCGATGTCGATAAAAAGAAGGCAAAAGACGTTGCGGAAGCCTGGCTGAAGGAACAGGGACTGATCCAGTAACAAGAGAAAGGACGAGACGGGAGATCCCTGTTTCGTCCTTTTCACTGCCTGACGCGGAGCGGATCTCTTGCGGAAAGCTGTCTGATCAGCATACACTGAGACAAGAAGTGATTGACCAAGCTGGGGTGGCTACGATGAGGCTCTATCCGATGATGACATCGCTGAAAGGGAAACGCTGCCTGGTAGTGGGAGGCGGCAAGGTGGCGGAGCGGAAAATCAGCTCCTTGCTGGACACAGGGGCTGACATATGGGTGGTGAGCCCCGCCTGCTCTTCCCGGATTGAAGAGTGGGCGAATAACGGAAGCCTAACGCTTCATCGGCGCCGATTCCATCCCGAGGATGTGAAGGGAGCCGCTCTTTTGATTGCTGCAACAGACGATCCTTCCGTCAATCTATCCGTCTATCAGGCGATGGAGCCGTGGCAATGGATCAACATCGCAGACCGTCCGGACCTGTGCACATTTTTCGTGCCATCCACGCTGGAGAGGGGCAGTCTGCAGATTGCCGTCTCAACCGGCGGAAACAATCCGGGGTTGGCAAAAAAGCTTCGCAGCCAACTGGAAGCATGGGTCGGCCAGGAATACGGCGATTACCTTTCATTTCTCGGCGGGATGAGAGCGAAAGTGCTCGGCCTTCCTCTGAACGAAGAGCGCAAGCGGAAGCTGTTGGAGCAGCTGCTGGATGACCGCTTTCTGCAGATGACAATGGAAGGCAGAATCGAGGCGCGAAATCGGGAAGCAGAGCGGCTGTTTTCGGAAACATAAGAGAGAAAAGTCGAAATAGATAGACAAATGAAATTGGATACAATATCCTGAGAGCAAAGGCATTTTTTTCTAGGGGGAGTCTATGGAGACGATGGGAAATCCACAGACGGATGTACAAGAAGCCCGACCGCTGACAAAGGGGAAGTCCGTCTGGCTGTCGGCCAGGAAGACCCTCTATTTTGGCTTGTCTCTGCTCGTCTTTGCCTTCCTGTTTTTCGGGCTGGAGGGGTACATGGAATACAAGCCCAGAGTGACGCTTGCCATCACGCTTGGCGTTATCGTTCTTTGGGTGTTGGAGCCGATTCCCTTTTCCATGACAGCTGTCCTGGTCTTGTTTCTTCTCCCCATCTCGGGAGCGGTATCAACCGAACAAGTGTTGTCGGGATTTGCCTCCCCCGCCATTTTCCTCATCGTGGCTGGCATGATGATTGCCAGTGCGGTAGAACAGACGGCGCTCGGCAAGCGGTTGGCCTATCAGCTGTTGTATTGGTTTGGAGAAAGAAAAGGCGGTGTCCTGGCCGGCATTCTCCTGATTCCGCAAGTCATGGCCTTGTTCATACCGGCGGCCGCTGTAAGGACCGCAATGGTGCTGCCCATTGTTTTTTCCATCGCATCCATTCTGGGCTTGAAAGCTGGAGATACACGGGCCAAACAATTGATGATGGCAGTCGTAGTGGGGTGCGGCATCAGCGGTACGGCGATTTTACCGGCCGCGATTGGCAACGTGATCACCGTGGATCTGATCCATACCTATTTACATAAGCACATCACCTATGTGGATTGGCTCGTGCTGGCTTTTCCCATGTGGCTGATCCTGATCCCCGCCTCCTGGTGGGTACTGTATCGCTGTTTTCCCGTGCAGGAGGAAGCACCCATTGGACTGAAGCAGCAGATGAAGGCAATGATTGCGGAGTTGGGCCCGATCACATCGAGGGAAAAGCGCTTGTTGGCCATCCTTCTGACTGTCTGTTTCATGTGGGCACTGGAGGGCATTCACGGCTTGCCTCCGGTCATTCCGGCTCTGATCGGCGCGGTGTTGATGGCATGGCCGGGGATCAAGGTCGCCGAGTGGGAAAGGATCCTGGACATTAAGTTCTCTCCGCTGATCATGCTGGGGGTGACGTTGTCCCTGGGGTATGCGTTGTACGACACGGGAGTCATCGCCTACCTTTCGAAATGGGTGGAGAACGATTTCATCCTGTACCTGTTTTCCACACCTTCTCTGGCTGTGCTGGCGGTTGCCATCCTGACCCAATTGATTCACAAGGTGACATCCAACGTTTCTACTGCGGTGATCGCCACGGTTCCGGTCGTCATCGCCCTTTCTTCTCACGCCGAGCAAGCGCCGGTTCTGCTGTTGGGGGTTGTCACGGGGATGACCTGCCTGTTTGGTTTTTTGCTGGTTGTGGAAACCATTCCGGGCGTGATGGTGCACGGTACCGGGTGGATTACCCAGCAGGACTTTTTTAAGCCGGGTTTTTGGCTGACCATCGTCACCACTGCCGTAACGTACTTGATGTCATTTACCTGGTGGTCGTGGCTGGGATACTTGTAGTTCGAAAAATGTAAGCGCTTTACAAAAAGTGTTGACAAATCCGCTGAGGAAAAATATAGTAATCGTTAACTGGATCCAATATCCATGTAAACGCTTACGAAATGGAAGGTGTTGCGCATGGCGATCAAGGAAGGCTGGATCGGTCGTTTTTACGAAGATTTCGAAGTCGGCGATATTTACCCTCACCCGCTCGGCAGGACGGTAACCCAAACGGACAACATCTGGTTTACCCTGCTCACCCAAAACACCAATCCCATACATTTCGACGCTGAGTATTCCGCAAAGACAGAGTTTGGCCGCCCTCTCGTTGATTCCACGTTTACCTTGGCGCTGGTCACAGGCCAATCCGTTACCGATGTCTCCCAAAACGTCATGGCCAATCTTGGTTGGGATGACATACGTCTTCCCCATCCCGTTTTTGAAGGAGACACCATTTACTCCTACAGCGAGGTCCTGGAAAAACGCGAGTCCAAGTCCCGACAGAATGTAGGCATTGTAAAAGTGAAAACCGTCGGGTACAACCAAAACGATGACGTGGTGATTCAGTTTGCGCGGACCTTTATGGTCTACAAACGAGGTCACGGTCCCGAGCCGATCAGCAATCGCGTGCGACGTTTGGTCAAGCAACAGTAACCCTTTACATACATGGTTGGGCAGCTCGATTCAGGGGAAGAAAGGGGGCTTTACAACTGTAATTATCTAAAAATTTTATTTTATTAGCCAATTAGATGAAGGGGGTACTTTCCATGAAAAAAGGCATGAAAGTGATGTTGGCCACAATCGTAACGGCTTCGCTCCTGGCATTGGCAGGATGCGGCAGTTCACAGACACAAGGAAGCGCAAGTTATACCAAGGAAAATCCGCTGGTAATCAAATTCTCGCACGTAACCACTGCGGAAAGCCCGAAAGGCAAGGCAGCGACCAAATTTGCCGAACTGCTACAGGAAAAAACGGGCGGCAAAGTGAAAGTGGAAGTATACCCGTCCTCCCAGTTGTACGGCGACAAGGATGAACTCGAAGCACTCCAGGCCGGCAACGTCCAGGTGATTGCCCCATCCGCTACGAAGCTGGTAGGGTTTAACCCCTCCTTCCAGATTGTCGACATGCCGTTCTTGTTTAAAAATCATGACTCAGTGGTGAAGTTCTGGGACGGCGAACTGGGCAAAACTCTGATGAACTCCCTGGAAAGCAAAAACATGCAGGGGCTCGCCATGTGGGAAAACGGCTTCAAGGTTTTCACATCAAACAAGCCCATCTCCAAGCCTGAGGATTTTAAAGGGCAGAAGTTCCGGACGCAGGCGGGTAAGGTGCTGGAGGCTCAATTTAAGGCTCTCGGTTCCGGAGCGGCGACCATCCCGTTTGGAGAGACCTATACTGCCCTGCAGCAAGGTACGGTAGACGGTCAGGAGAACACCTGGAACAACATCGATACCCAAAAATATGAGGAAGTGCAAAAGAACCTGCTTGTCTCGAACCACGGACGAATTGACTATATCGTTCTGACCAACAAAAAGTGGTATGACGGTCTTCCGGCAGACATCAAAAAAGCGTTTGATGAAGCGATGGCGGAAGCGACGAAGTACGAACGCCAACTCGCCGTGGAACTGGATAAGGGTTCGGAAGAAAAGCTGAGAAAGTCCGGCAAGTTTCAAATTATCGAACTGAGTGAAGCAGAGCGGGAAGGCTTTGTGAAGCTGATGGAATCCGTTTACAGTGAATTTGAAAAGACAGTGGGCAAGGACATCATTGACGGCGCTAAAAAACTGTAACAGGTGTATAGCAGCTCCGTAGGAACGGTCAGGCACTTTCCCGTTACGGAAAGTGCCTTTTTTGCTCAACAATTATTAACAGGGAGGGCAGGCGCATGTCAAAATGGCGTGAACGATATGCCGCATTTGAAGATTATCTCTCCGGTTCACTGATCGTCATTGGTGTAGGCCTGATTTTCTACGGAGTGGTTTGCCGGTACGTCTTGAACAGTCCAAAAGCATGGGTGGATGAAATCTCAACGTACTTTGTCGTTTGGGGGACATTGATCGGCACCGCCGTGGCGCTGAGAGAGGGTCACCATATTCAGGTGGATATCCTGTATGACCGCGTTTCTCCTCGTATGAGAAAGGCGTTTAACCTGTTTTCCAACGCGTTGGGAGTTCTGTTCTGCGCTTTCTTCATCTTCTTCGGCGGAAAACTGCTGTCCATGTATCTGGAAACACAGCAGCAGTCGACAGACACCGGGATTTATCTCTGGATCGTCTACCTCGTCATTCCGTTGAGCGGTCTGATGCTCGGCTACCGCTTCCTTGACAGCCTGCTCGCCAGCCTGAAAAAAGAGGTGAAGATCGAATGGAATGGATAATCTTTCTTCTCTTCTTCCTGCTGCTGCTGGTTCGCGTACCGGTGGCCGTTGCGCTGGTCATCTCGGCATCGCTCGCCTTGCTCGAGAGCGGCTTTAATCTCAATGTGTTGCCGCAGAAGATCTTTGCTTCGCTGAATGTCTCCACCCTGATGGCGATTCCCGGATTCATCTTCGCCGGCGTACTGATGTCACGCGGAGGAATATCCAATGCGTTGATTGACGCATTGAAGTCGTGGGTGGGACATTTTTCCGGCGGTTTGTCGGTGGTAACGATTCTGGCCTGCGCGGTATTTGCCGCCATCTCCGGCTCCAGTCCGGCAACGGCAGCCGCTATCGGCGCGATCATGATTCCCGGGATGGTCGAAGCAGGGTACAGCAAGCGCTATGCGATGGGATTGGTCGCGGCATCAGGTACACTCGGCATCCTGATTCCCCCGTCGATTCCGCTAATCGTGTACGGGACGGTAGCGGAGGAATCGATCGGGAAGCTGTTTATGGCCGGTTTTTTGCCTGGATTGTTCCTGACCGCCGTGTTGGTCGTGGTCGCTATCGTCTATGCGAAAATCAAAAACTTCGGCCGGCTGCCCAAAGCCAGCTGGCGGGATCGGGCTGTTTTAAGCGTAAAGGCGATTCCCGCGGCTTTTCTTCCCGTTTTAATTCTTGGCACGATCTATCTTGGGGTTGCAACCCCGACGGAAGCTTCCGTGATCTCGTGTGTCTATTCCTTGCTGGTAGCGGTATTTATCTATCGGCAGATCAAATGGTCGGACACGCGAACCATTTTGCGGGAAACCGTAAACACCAGCTCGATGATCTTTTTGATTATCGCCGGTGCGACTGTATTTGGCCTGTACCTGACCAATGAACAGGTGCCGCAGGATATTGCCAGGTGGATCATGGAAGGGGAGGTCAACAAGTGGATCTTCCTGATCGCCGCGAATCTATTGTTCTTTATCATGGGGATGTTCCTCGAGCCGACGTCCATCATCCTGATTACGCTCCCCATTTTCCTGCCGATTTTAAAGCTTCTTGGGATCGATGTGATTCATTTTGCCATCATTATGACCGTCAACATGGAGCTCGGCATGGTGACGCCGCCTGTAGGGCTGAACCTGTTTGTGGTAAGCGGCATAACCAAGGCGAAGCTGGAAGAAGTCGTCAAGGGAGTCATGCCGTTTGTCGCTCTCATGATCGTGGTACTCGCCATTATCGTCGTGTGGCCGGAACTGTCTCTCTGGCTGCCGCAGAACATGTCCAATTGATTGTGGAATTGACTTGTACGAGGTGTGTCAGAGAAAATGGGGTATAGTTGCTGAACTGAACAAAAGAAAGCTGATGATTTTCAGGAGGAGACACCCATGGACCGAAGCCACTTGCGACTAAATGACCGTTCAACATTACTGGAGAGAGTCGTTTCCCGGCTGCGGGAGGCGATTCTGAAGAGAGAGTTTAAACCGGGGGAACGGCTTGTTCAAGAGGAGTTGGCTGAAGCGATGGGGGTAAGCCGGATGCCGATTCGAGAAGCGCTGCGGCAGCTGGAAAAAGAGGGGCTGGTAACCCTCGAGCCTCACAAAGGAGCAATCGTCACACCCGTTACGGCGGATGATATTGAGGAAATCTACCATTTGCGGGCCACGCTGGAGGCGATGGCGGTCGAACGTTCGCTCCCCCATCTAACCGCAGAAGATAAGCGGACCCTGCGACAGTTGGCCGATGACATGGAGCAGGCTGCAGCCAAACATGACGTGGAAGAGTTTATCCAGAAAAATGCGGAATTTCATCACATGATGCGGAAGGGTTGCCGCTGGCGGCGGGCTCAGATGATTCTCGAGATGCTGTGGCACGGCTTCCCGCCGCACACGCCAGGAATGCTGCCTGGCCAGATGGAACGTTCGCTCGCAGAGCACAAGGAAATGCTGCAACTCATTGAAAAAGGGGATGCGAGTCAACTCCAGAATGTGATCCGCAAACATATTTTGAGGACGGGTGAAGCTTTTAAAGAGCACCTTCATGATGCTAGGGATTGATTTCCAATCCCTTACGCTTTAAAATTGGATCCAATATCCTGAATCCATAATATTGAGCAAAGAGGGGGAGCCGAAGTGGGAAAAATCCTGGAGCATCACAGCAAGCAGTTGATCTGCCAGGCGGGTGTGCCAACCCCGCAGAATTGGGTGGCGGAGACCGCGGAGCAGGCGGAAATGATCGTCCAACGATACGGAGGGCCGGTCGTACTGAAAGCCCTCGTTCCGGTAGGCAAGCGGGGAAAAGCAGGGGCGATAAAATTTGCAGATACGGCGGAAGAAGCAAAATCTCACGCACAGGCACTGCTTGGGATGACCGTTTCCCATTTTCCCGTAGAGAAACTCCTCATTGAGGAGAAGGTGGACATCGACAAAGAGCTGTACCTGTCCATCGCGATCGATAAAAATCGCCAGATGCCTGTCATCATTGCCACGACGGAAGGGGGAGTGGAAGTAGAGCAGCTCGTAGCGGAGTATCCGGAAAAGGTTGTGATCGAGCACGTCGATCCGCTCTTTGGGCTGTCGGAATACAAGGCAAAGGAGATCTGGAGCCGTTTGGGCCTGAACGGCAGACAGCTGCTCCTTGCCGGTGACATTCTCAGCAAACTGTATCACATCTTTCTGCACTATGATTGCTACCTGTTGGAGATCAACCCGCTGGTGATCACAAAACAGGGGGGGCTCGTGGCGGCGGCTTCCGTCATGGCAGTCGACGATGCCGCCATGTACCGGCAGAAAGGGCTGGCGGGCATGGTGGAGATTGGCAGTGAACGGACCTGGCGCCCGCTCACCGAGCTGGAAAAGCAGATGATTGCCGTCAACGATGCCGACTATCGCGGCACAGCTCGCTATACCGAAATGGATGGCGGAGACATCGGATTCATGTGCGGAGGCGGCGGCGGCAGCCTGCTCAGTTTCGACGCTTTGGTTGATCTTGGGGGACGACCGGCCAACTACACGGAGACAGGCGGCAATCCATCGGAAGAAAAAGTGTACGGCCTGACCAAGGGAATCGTCTCCAAACCCGGCGTAAAGGGGCTGTTCGTCGCCCACAACATCACGAACAATACGCAGATTGACGTGATGGCCAGAGGGCTCGTGCGAGCGCTTGAGGAGCTTAATATCAATCTGAGTACGTTTCCGGTCGTGGTTCGGGAAGCGGGTGTGAACGACGCCGTTGGCAAGCAAATTTTTATCGGGGCGGGAGTAGAGTATTACGGTGAAGAGGTAACCATTGGCGAAGCGGCAGCCATCATGATGGAGCGGATGCGCTCCGCCTATCCGGATTTGTACTGAGAGACTCGATCGAAAGGGGGATGTGCCATGGCAATCTTGATTGACAAACACTCGCGCATCGTTATTCAAGGCATTACCGGCCGGGAGGCGACCATGGTGACGCGGCATACGCTGGAGTACGGAACCAGGGTCCTGGCGGGGGTGACACCGGGAAAAAAGGGGCAGGACGTACACGGCGTTCCTGTATACAACACCGTGCGGGAAGCGGTGGAAGAACATCAGGTCAACACCAGTCTGATTGTCGTCCCGCCTGCCTTTGCATTGGACGCGGTCAGGGAAGCGATCGACAACGGGATCAAAGTGATGGTGGTAACCACGGAAAACATCCCGCAGCTGGACACGATCAAAATGCTGCATCTGGCGCGACAGCATCAGGTTCGCATCATTGGACCCAACACCGTGGGCCTGATTAACCCGAAGGATCGCGTGAAGCTGGGCTCAATCGGCGGGGACAACCCGGACCGTTGCTTCGTTCCGGGGCATGTAGGAGTGATTTCCCGCAGCGGCGGAATGACCGCAGAGACTTCGTGGATGGTCAAACGTGCCGGATTCGGCGTCAGCACCAGCGTCGGGATCGGAGGAGATGCGTTGATCGGCACCTCGATTCGCGATTTGTTGGAATGTTTTGAACAAGATCAGGAGACGCATGCGGTGGTGACGTTTTCGGAGCCGGGAACGATGTTCGAGGAGCAGGCGGCCGATTTCGTCAAGCAGGGTGGATTTACCAAGCCGCTGATCTCCTATATCGCCGGCCGCTTTACGGAACAGATGCCGGAAGGAACCGTTTTCGGTCACGCGGGCGCATTCATCTCCGGCAGCGTCGGACGTCCCTCCGGCAAGGCGGAAAAGCTTCGCGAAGCGGGGGCGCACGTGGTCAATCGCTTCGACGAGATGATGGATGTCCTGCAGGCTGTTTTGGCGGCGAAGGGGGCGAGATAAATGACACTCAGCAGCAGGTTGGCTCATTTTATCGCGAATACCCACTATGATGATTTGCCCGCAGAAGTAGTGGAGTTTACCAAACTGTGCCTGTTGGATTGGCTGGGATCGGCGGTCGCGGGCGCTGACAAACCGCCGGTTCAGATGATCGACAAGCTGGCAAGGGAACTGGGGGGCACGGAGCAAGCATCGCTTGTTACCGGCGGCAAAACCTCGGTAGCACACGCGGCGCTTGTCAATGGTGCAGCGTCCCATGTGGTGGAACTGGATGACATCCACAAGGCGTCGATTATCCACGCCGCTACGGTCGTGATTCCGGCAGCGTTGGCGGTGGCGGAGTGGCTGCACAAAAGCGGCAGGGAATTGATCGCCGCGGTGGCGATCGGCTATGACGTCTGTTTCCGCATCGGTGAGGCGGTGAGTCCTTCCCACTACTACTATTGGCACAATACAGCGACGTGCGGGACGTTTGGCGCGGCGGCGGCGGTGGCAAAACTGTTGGAGCTTGACGAGCGGCAGATCGTGCATGCGCTGGGAAATGCAGGGACGCAGGCAGCCGGACTGTGGGAGTTTATAGTGGACGGTGCGATGTCGAAGCAGCTTCACACCGGCAAGGCGGCAATGAACGGTCTGCTGGCCTCCCTTCTCGCCCATAAAGGCTTCACCGGTCCCGCGAAAATCCTCGAAGGGGATCGCGGGTTCTTCCGGGCGATGGCGGAGACCTTTGACGAATCCAGGATTACTGACAGACTCGGCGAGCATTTTAAGATTCGGGAAAACTCGTTCAAGATTCACGCCTCGTGCCGTCACACGCATCCGGCTGTCGATCTGGTACTTCAGTTGCGCAAAGAACACGGCATCCTTCCGCAGGATGTCCGCTGCATTCGCGTCGGCGGGTATCAATCGGTCGTAGCCATCACTGACAATCCCAATCCGCAAACCGTGTACGCTTCCAAATTCAGCCTGCAGTTCTGCGTCGCCCTCGCTTTTGTCAAAGGATCGGCAGGGTTGACCGACTTCACAGAAGAGGCATTGTTCGATCCGGCCATTCGCTCGCTGATGCAACGGGTAGAGCTGACACTTGATCCCGAAGTGGATGCCGCCTATCCGGAACAATGGGGCTCCATTCTGGAGGTGGAAACACAACAAGGTGAGGTGCTGCGGCAGCGCACCGATTATCCGAAAGGCGACCCGGAAAATCCGGTCACGGCTGCGGAGCTGACAGCGAAGTTCAATGCATTGGCCGCTCATGTGCCTGGGGAAAAAAGAGCCGGTTGGATCAATCAGATCCTGCAGCTGGAATTCCTGTCGGATGCGGCCGATTTCTGGAGCGAAAGGAGCCGGGTGTCGTGAAAGAACTGTCCAGCCGCCGCTTTTTGCTCGGCCGCCTTCATTCTCTCGCCGGAATCGTGCCGCTTGGCCTGTTTTTGCTGGAGCATCTCTACTCGAATGCCATCGCGATGCTGGGAAAAGCGGAGTATGACCGTCATGTAGGCGCGCTCTTGGGAATTCCTTTCTTGCCGGTGATCGAGGTGCTGTTCATCGCCATGCCGCTGCTCTACCATGCAGGCTATGGCATTTATATCGGCATGATGGCCAAAAACAATCCCTACCGCTACTCCTATTCGCAAAACTGGATGTTTTTTGCGCAAAGGGTAAGCGGTCTGATCACGCTGGTGTTTGTGCTGTACCACCTGTGGGTCTTTCGCCTGTCCAGCCTGATCTTTGCCTCCCCGGTCAACTACGACGCGGTGCAAGCCCATCTGCAGCACCCGTTGATCTTTCTCTTCTATGTGCTGGGGGTCAGCTCCACGACCTTCCACTTCTCCAACGGACTGTGGACGGGGTTGATTACCTGGGGGATCACCAGCGGGGGGGCTGCCCAGCGACTCTCTTCCGCTCTCCGGCTCGTTCTGTTTGTTGTCCTGACCGGTGTGGGGATCGGTACGTTGTTCGCATTTATTTAGAAAGACGGAGGGTGCGTTACATGAACGAGAACATCATTGTTGTCGGCGGCGGACTGGCCGGTCTGATGAGCGTGATCAAGATTGCGGAAGCGGGAGGGAAAGTCAAACTCTTTTCTGTCGTTCCCGTGCGGCGTTCCCACTCGGTCTGTGCGCAGGGAGGCATTAACGGGGCGGTAAATACAAAAGGGGAGGGGGATTCCTCCTGGGAGCATTTTGACGATACGATCTACGGCGGAGATTTTTTGGCCCATCAACCTCCGGTGAAGGCGATGTGCGAAGCGGCTCCCGAGATTATCTACCTGCTGGACCGAATGGGAGTGCCGTTTAACCGCACGCCGGAAGGGCTGATCGACTTTCGGCGCCTGGGCGGAGCCAAGTATTCCCGCACCGCATTCGCCGGCGCCACCACCGGACAGCAAATTCTGTACGCTCTGGATGAGCAGGTTCGCCGCTTTGAAGTGGAAGGGCAAGTGGAAAAGTTTGAATATTGGGAAATGCTGTCCCTCGTCCTGGATGACGAAGGGGTGTGCCGGGGGATCGTCGCCCAGGATCTCAAGTCGATGGAGATCAAGGAGTTTCCCGCGGATGCGGTGCTGCTGGCGACCGGCGGGATCGGGATGATCTTCCGCAAGAGCACCAACTCCGTCATCAACACCGGAAGCGCCCACAGCATTGCGTACCAGCAAGGAGTGCACTACGCCAACGGAGAGTTTATTCAAATTCATCCCACCGCCATTCCGGGCGACGACAAGCTGCGCCTGATGTCCGAATCGGCTCGCGGCGAAGGGGGACGCGTCTGGGTCTACAAGGACGGCAAGCCGTGGTATTTTCTCGAGGAAAAGTACCCCGCGTACGGCAACCTCGTGCCCCGTGACATCGCGACGCGTGAGATTTTTCACGTCTGTGTCGATCTGAAGCTGGGGATTGACGGGGAGAACATGGTGTACCTCGATTTGTCCCATCTGCCGAAGAATGTGCTGGAACAAAAGGTGGGAGGCATTTTAAACATCTACGAAAAATTCGTCGGGGAAGACCCTCGCAAACTCCCGATGAAGATTTTCCCCGCCATGCACTACTCCATGGGGGGCTTGTGGGTGGACTACAATCAGATGACCAACATCCCCGGGTTGTTCGCCTGCGGGGAGTGCGATTTTCAGTACCACGGCGCCAACAGACTCGGAGCCAACTCCCTGGTGTCAGCGATCTTTGGCGGAATGGTAGCGGGACCGAAAGCGATCGAGTACGTACGCGGCCTGAAAAAGTCGGCCAAAGACCTGTCACCCAACGTGTTTGCCGCAGAACGAAAGCGCCAGGAGGAGTACCTGCAGCGCATTTGCCGGATGGACGGCAATGAAAACCCGTACCAGCTGCATGTGGAGATGAGCGATTGGATGGTGGAGAACGTAACGGTGGTCCGCTATAACGACCGCCTGCAAAAAACGGATGAAAAACTGCAGGAGCTGATGGAACGCTGGCAGCGGATCGGCGTGGATGACACTTCGGACTGGAACAACAAGACAGTCACTTTTGTGCGTCAGCTGTGGAACATGATGCAGCTGGCCCGGGTGATCACCCTGGGGGCACTGAACCGGAACGAAAGCAGGGGAGCTCACTACAAGCCGGAGTTTCCGGAGCGGGACGATGAAAACTGGCTGAAGACGACACTTGCCTCCTATACGCCGGAGGGCCCGCGATTCCACTACGAGCCGGTCGACCTCGCCTACATTCAGCCGCGTCAGCGCCGATACGACGTCGTCAAGGAAGCTGCCGGTCCCGATTCTGCCGAGGAAGCGGCGGCTGCCCGCCATTAGACTGGCAGGAAGGAGGAAGCGGGAATGATAACGGTTCAAATCAAAGTGAAACGGCAGGATCGCCCGGACAGCGCCCCCTATTGGGAAGAGTTTGCCGTACCGTACCGGGCAAACATGAATGTGATTTCCGCTTTGATGGAGATTCAAAAGAATCCGGTAAACACGTCGGGAAAAAAGGTACGGGCGATTGTGTGGGAGTCCAATTGCCTGGAAGAAGTATGCGGGGCGTGCAGCATGGTGATCAACGGGAAAGTAAGGCAGGCCTGCTCTGCACTGGTCGACAAGCTGGAGCAGCCGATCACCCTGGAGCCGATGGGCACCTTCCCTGTAGAAAAAGACTTGTGCGTCGACCGGAAGCAAATGTTTGAAGGATTAAAAACGATCAAGGGATGGGTTTCCATAGACGGAACCTATGCATTGGGTCCGGGACCGAGAATTTCCCAGGATGAACAGCAGGAGTCTTACGCGTTCGCTACTTGCATGACCTGCGGCTGCTGTCTGGAAGCCTGCCCCAACGTGAATGACCACTCTCCCTATCTCGGTCCGCAGGCGATGGCGCAAATCAAGTACTTCAATGCCCATCCGACCGGAGCCATGTCCAAAGCGGCGCGCCTGGATGTGGCGATCAGCGAAGCGGGGATTGTGAACTGCGGCAATTCGCAAAACTGCGTGCAGGTATGCCCGAAAGGAATTCCGCTGACGAATGCGCTGGCTGAGCTTAACAGGGATGCCAACAAACACGCATGGAAAAGGTGGTTTTTCACATGAGAGAGGTCCTTTATGACGAGATTGTGGAAAAGGTGGCCGACATGTGCCAGCGGGCGAACTACGACCTGGGTGAGGATGTCGTGCAGGCGTTCAAAAACGCGCTGAAAACGGAAGTATCCGAGACAGGAAAGGACGTGTTGCAGCAGTTGATAGACAATGCCGAGATCGCTTCAACGGAACGGGTGCCGATGTGCCAGGATACCGGCTATGCCGTTTTTCTCGTGGAGCTTGGGCAGGATTGCCGCATTGTCGGGGGGAGCTTGTACGACGCGATCAACGACGGGGTACGCAAGGGATACGGTGAAGGCTATCTGCGCAATTCTGTCGTCGGCCATCCGCTCGAGCGGGTAAATACAGGGGACAACGCACCAGCCGTCGTACATGTGGAGCTGGTGCCGGGAGACAGAATCACCATTCACTTTTCCGCCAAAGGCGGAGGAAGCGAGAATATGAGCGCGCTCAAAATGCTGAAGCCGTCTGACGGTCTGCAGGGGGTAAAAGATTTTATCCTGGACACAGTCCGAAAAGCGGGGCCCAATGCTTGTCCGCCGGTAATCGTCGGTGTGGGAATCGGCGGTACGTTTGAGAAGTCCGCTTATCTGGCCAAAAAATCACTGTTTCGCCCGATTGGGGAGCGCAGCCCGCGGCCGGAGATCGCCGCTTTGGAAGAAGAGTTGACCGAGTTGTGCAACAAGCTGGGCATCGGCCCTCAGGGGATGGGCGGACGAACGACTGCGCTTGACGTGAAGATCGAGATACACCCCTGCCATATCGCTTCTCTCCCTGTTGCCGTGAACATCAACTGCCATGCCAGCCGGCACAAGGAAGTTCTACTCTAGGGGGCATCGATTATGTCGGGTAAACACATCACCACGCCTTTGTCGAATGAAGTGATTGAAAGCTTGCGTGCCGGTGATCGGGTCCTGATCAGCGGAGTCGTGTATGCGGCCAGAGACGCCGCTCACAAGCGGATGATGGAGCTTTTGGAAAAGGGAGAACCGCTTCCGTTTGACGTAAAAGGGCAGGTCATCTATTATGTCGGCCCCACTCCCGCCAAGCCCGGACAGGTAATCGGATCGGCGGGTCCAACTACGAGCGGACGGATGGACAAGTACGCGCCAAAGCTCCTGGATCTTGGACTGAAAGGCATGATCGGCAAGGGATACCGAAATCAGGAAGTAAGGGACTCCATCGCCCGGAACAAGGCCGTCTATTTCGCCGCTGTCGGCGGATCCGGAGCGCTTTTGGCGAAGTCGATCCAGGCACAGGAAATCGTCGCCTATGAAGACCTCGGCCCGGAAGCGATCCGAAAGCTTGTCGTAGACTCGTTTTCGGCGGTTGTAATCAATGACATCTACGGCAATGACCTTTATTTGCAGGGCGTTGAAAACTATCGAGAAGATTGAATGGAGGGAGGAGAATGTCTCTGTTTCGCTCCTGGATGTTTGTCCCCGGCAATCATCAGCGGCGGTTGGAAAAGGCAAAAGAACTTCAGGCGGACGTGATCATCTACGATTTGGAGGATGCCGTCCCGCTCCAGGAAAAAGAGAAGGCGCGGGACATGGTAACGCATGCGCTTCGCAACAATCGCGGCAAGGTTCAGTTTGTCAGAGTGAACGATCCTTCTACACCTTACTTTTTGGACGACGTCTGCGCTGTTGCCGGTCCCGATTTGGCCGGTATCGTGCTGCCGAAAGCGGCCAGCAAAGAACATGTTTCGTTAGCAGACTGCCTCCTTGCGAAGCGGGAGAATCAACACGGCCTTCAGACAGGTGCGATGGAAGTGGTTCCGCTGATCGAGTCGGCTCTCGGACTTTATCATGCCTTTGAGATCGCATCCGCGAACAGCAGGGTGAAGCGGCTGGCGTTTGGCTCCGTCGATTATACCCTGGACATCGGCGCACAGCTGACAAAAGAAGGGACAGAGATCTTGTTTGCGAGATCCCAGTTGGTCGTCGTCTCCAGAGCGGCCGGCATCGAAGCGCCCATAGACGCCGTCTACATCCATTTGGACGACTCCGAAGGGTTGGCGGTTGATGCAAAACTGGCCAGACAGCTTGGCTTTCAAGGCAAGCTGGTCATTCACCCGCATCAGATCGAAGTGGTAAACGACGTGTTTTCCCCCACTGAGGAGGAGATCGAGGAAGCGAAAAGAATAGCGGCAGCGTTTGACGAGGCAGTGGCTTCCGGTTTTGCTGCTGTTCAGGTCGGAGGTAAAATGGTTGATTATCCTGTGGCGGAGCGCGCGAAGAGAATACTGGGGCAGGGAAAAGCAAAAAACGCCTGATCGTCGTCGATCAGGCGTTTCCACGTTTCTCCTTTACCTATGCTGTCATGGTCGAGACATCTTTCACATCTGCGGTACTTGTCGGGTGGAACTCTTTTTCCTGCTTGGCAACTACCACTGTCGCCACACCGTTTCCGATCAGGTTGGTAATGGCGCGTGCTTCGGACATGAAGCGGTCGACACCGAGCAGAAGAGCGATTCCTTCCACAGGGATCATCGGGAAGGCGGCCAGTGTCGCGGCCAGTGTAATGAAGCCGGATCCCGTTACCCCTGCTGCGCCTTTTGACGTGAGCATCAGTACGCCGAGAAGGGTCAACTGCTGCCAGATGGTCAGATCAATGCCGTATGCCTGTGCGATGAAGAGGGCTGCCATGGACAGGTAAATGGAGGTGCCGTCCAGGTTGAACGAGTACCCTGTCGGGACAACCAGACCGACGACCGATTTGGAACAGCCGTACTTCTCCAGCCGCTCCATCATGCGCGGCAGCGCGGATTCCGAAGAAGACGTGCCGAGTACGAGCAGAATCTCTTCGCGAATGTACTTGATGAAGGAAAAGATGCTGAAGTTGTAGTATTTGGCGATGAGGCCAAGCACCACGACGATGAACAGGAACATGGTGATATAGACGGAAGCCATCAGCATGCCCAGCGAAGTCAGTGACTTGAGGCCGAATTTGCCGATGGTGTAAGACATGGCACCGAATGCGGCAATGGGAGAAACCTTCATGATCATGTTGACGACTCCGAAGAAGCCGTGCGTCAACTTGTCAAACAGCTGAATAACCGGTTTAGCGTTGGAACCCATGGCTGCCAGCGAGAGTCCGAACAGGACGGCGAAGAAGAGAATGGGCAGGAGTTCTCCTTTTGCCATCGCGCCGACGACATTGTCAGGGATGATGTTGACGAGAAAGTCGACAAACCCGTGGCTGGTTTCTTCCGCCGCTTTGGTGTATTTGGAGATATCACCGCCGCTCACGGCGCTCTTGTCAAAGCCGACTCCGGGCTTCACCAGGTTCACGACGAGAAGACCGATCGCGAGAGCAATCGTGGTAACGATTTCAAAATAGATCAAGGCCTTTCCGCCGATTTTTCCGACCTTCTTCATGTCGCCCATTCCGGCGATTCCGTTTACAACCGTAAAGAAGACGATCGGTGGAATGATCATTTTGATCAGCTTGACGAAAACGTCAGCCAGCACCTTCAGTTCTGCACCGAATTTGGGGAAAAAGTGGCCGACCAGGATCCCTATGACAATGGCGATGACGACCTGGACGGTCAGGTTACGAAAATTGACCCGCATCTCTACACACCCTCTTGATAAGTTGTAAGCGCTTTAGTTATGGATCAATTGTAAAAGTTCTGTGAACGAATGAGAAGAATGCGGTCATATTGTTCATTTTGGTCTGATTTCGTTCAAAATTACTAGAGGCGGTTTTTCCACCTGCGCTCCGTACTTCGCCCTGCAGGGAAGTGAATCTGTCCGTTTGCGACGATCGCAGGGGCAGCGCTAAAGTAGCGTCACGATGAGGTTTTTTCAGAGTAGCGCTGCGTTTTCCCTGCGTCCACGTCGCGGCACTAAGATGGGCTACATAAGTCGCTTGGCTGGAAAAACCGCCTCATCATACGCAATCCACTTTATCGACAAACTCATCAGTGGGCTAGCTGCTCTAAACTTGTTGAAAAACCACCGTCACCTCTGATAGGCTGCGTAGCGACACGGCTTTGACGCTCCCCTGCGAATCCTGCGGAGCGGACAGTTCTATCTTCATTGCAGGACGTAGACCGGAGCGAAGATCGGAAACTTGCTTCTTACATTACAGAAACTTTCCCCACACCTTAAAGGAGCGGAGCATTACCTCTGCTCTTGAAGCTGTTTCAGTTTGGACACGATTTCTTCTCCAATGACAGGGGTGTATTGATCATAGATCGGGTACAAGGCTTGCTTCCAGACCGTACGCTCTTCAGGAGCAAGCTCGTAAATCTGCAGGCGGGAGTTCTCCTTCAACAGCTTGAGCTGCTGTTCGTTCATCGCCGCCGCCTGATCGTAGTTCCACTCGGTCGTTTCTTTCATCGCTTCCAGAATCTTGTCTTGGATGTCGGTTGGAAGCTTGTTCCAAAAGTCTTGATTCACGATGACCGCGTACCCCAAATAGCCGTGATTGCTGGTTGTCATGTATTTTTGCACCTGATAGAGCCGCTTGGTATAGATATTGGAAATGGTATTTTCCCCGCCGTCGATCACGCCTTTTTCCAGTTGGGAGTAGGTCTCGTTGAAGGGAATGGGGACTGCTTTGGCGTTCAGGGCTTGAAACTGGGTTTCCAAAACATGGCTTCGCATGATGCGGAAACGCTGCCCCGCAAAGTCTTCCAGGGTGCGAATCGGCTTATTGCTCGTCATCTGTTTAAATCCGTTGCTCCAAAGGGCGAGTCCCTTCATGTTGTGCGGCTCGAGGGTTTGAAACAGCATCTCGCCAATTTCGCCGCGGAAGGCGCGCTCCACGTCCTGCTGATCGAGGAAGACATAGGGAAGATCCAATGCCAGCCAAGCCGGTATGAGATTGGACAGTTTGGAAAAGGCGGGCGCGATCATCTGGATATCGCCGCGCTGGAGGGCAGGAATTTCCGTTTCGTCGGAATGCAGAATGCCGTTGGGAAACACCTGTACCTCCACCTTGCCGCCGGTTTTTTCGTTGACCAGACTGGAAAATTTTGCAGCGGCCAACCCCTTTGGCGTATTTTCTGCGACGACGTGGCTGAATTTGATGATAATGCGCTGCTGCAGTTTTTCTTGCTCCTGGTCGTACCCAAGCTGGGTAAACAAGTCTGAGCGAAAGCCTGTCGCCAAAGCGGCAAGCAGCCCGACAACGATAAACAATCCGATGCTGACAAAGGACCTCATGATTTCCACCTGCTCTAATCTGGTTGATTTACCTCACTGTCTGTTCCTAAAATATATGGTAGCAGGGAATCTATCGCGAAAGGAAGTAAATCACTGATCAAGACTCTGAAAATCCAATGGAAAATTATGCTGCTCTCCGTGGGCATTGTCCTTTTCTCGCTCGTGATCGGCGGTATTATCGTCCTGGGAAGCATGATTGAATTAGAAGAGGCGGAGCTGGGGCAGCGGCTTCTGACCACGGCGAGAACGGTGGCAGAAATTCCGCTGATCCAACAAAGCATTGAGGAGCCTGACGGATGGCGAACCATTAATCCGACGGCCAATCGCATTCGAATCGCCAACGACGTCACCTATGTCGTCGTGATGGACATGAGGCGCGTCCGCTTTTCCGATCCGTTGGAGGATCGCGTGAACACCGTCTTTACCGATCGGAATGCAGAGCTGGCATTTACAGAGCATACCTACGTGCAAAAGGTAAAAGGTGAAATGGGCACCGCGATCCGCGCCTATGCGCCGATCATGAACAACGAACATCAGCAGGTGGGTGTGGTGATGGTCGGACACGTCATGCCGGGCATCTCTGAAATGGTGTTGAGGCATCGTAACAACATCGCGATCACCCTGATCCTGTCCTCGCTGTTTGGTGTATGGGGCTCCTATCAACTGGCCAGACACTTGAAGAAGCAGATGCTGAATCTGGAGCCGCAGGAGATCGCCCGGATTCTGGTAGAACGGACGGCAACCTTCCATGCCATGCACGAAGGCGTGATCGCGATTGACAACGAAGAGAGGATTACGATTTTTAACGACAAGGCCAAGCAAATCTTCGAAATTGAAGGAGACGTGCTCGGACAGCCCATCCGGCAGGTGATTCCCGATACCCGACTGCCTGAGGTGTTGGAGCATCAGCAGCCATTTATCAACCAGGAGCTGCATGTGGGAAACAAGTTAATCTGGTCCAATCGCTTATTGATTAAGGTGGGGGAGAAAACGGTCGGGGCCATCGCCATCTTTCAGGATCGGACCGAGGTAGCGCGTATGGCAGAGGAACTTACCGGGGTGAGAGCTTTCGTCGATGCATTGCGCGTCCAAAATCACGAGCACATGAACAAGCTGCATACGATCGCCGGTCTGCTCCAGCTGAATCAAACGGAAAAAGCGCTCCAGTACCTGCTCGATGTGAGTGAACGGCAGGAGGAACTGTCGTCCTTTTTATCGAGTAAATTTTCCGACGAAAGCATATCAGGATTGCTGCTCGGCAAGGTAAGCCGCGGAAAAGAGCTGGGGATCGACGTGTTGATTGACAGAAGAAGCGAGATGGAACGATTTCCTCCCTACATGGATCGCCACAACTTTGTCCTGATTCTCGGGAATCTCATTGAAAATGCGTTCGATGCCCTTAAACAGGCAGAACGAGAGAAGAAAGAGGTTTATATCAGTGTGGAGCAAAATGAAGAAACCTGCTCCATTCTCGTGGAAGACAACGGGATCGGCATGAGTGAGGAAACACAGAAGCGGATGCTGGAACGCGGCTTTTCCACGAAGGGTGGGTCCACCAGGGGCATCGGGCTTCATTTGGTTCATCAGCTTGTGAAAAAGGGGAACGGCGAGCTTGTGTGCGAGTCCGAGCTGGGAGTCGGGACAAGCTTTATGATTACGTTTCCGATGAAGGAGGGGGAGAGCGCAAGTGGCCAAGCAATCGTTTCGCGTCATCATCATCGAGGATGACCCGATGGTGCAGGAGGTAAATCGTCAGTTTATTGAAAGCGTGCCTGGTTTTGAAGTCGTAGGAATGGCGGGAAACGGCGCAGAGGGTGTAAAGCTGGTGAAAGCACTGAAGCCTGATCTTGTCGTCATCGATATTTTTATGCCTGCTTTGGACGGGGTGCAAACCATCCAGCAGCTGCGCTCGGACAACGAAGCAGTTGACGTCATCGTGATCACCGCGGCCAAAGACAAAGCGACGATCCAAACCATGCTTCGTCACGGCGCGATGGATTATATCATCAAGCCGTTTAAACTGGAACGCATACAGCAGGCACTGGAAAACTACCGCAGTTTCAGGATACAGCTGCAGCAGGAGGGAACCGTATCGCAAACGGAAGTGGATCTGCTGCTTTTGCGTCGGAAGACATCTGCCGGGTCCCCCTCCGTTGCCGAAGAACTGCCAAAAGGTCTCAACGCGTTGACCTTGCAGCAAGTGATTCAATACCTGACGCAGCAAAATCGTTCCCTGAGTGCGGAAGAAGTGGCGGAACAAGTAGGGATCGCCAGAGTCACTGCGCGCCGTTACCTCGAGTATCTGGAGAAGAGCGGGACGGTCCACAGAGCGATTGAATACGGAGGAGTAGGCAGGCCGACCAACCGCTACGTCTTTGTGAAAAATTGACGCCGATCGCCATCCTCTTGTGCTACACTGAATGGGTCACGGCAACAACCGGAGAAAGGGTGTGTCACCAGAAATGGCATCGCCATACGTAACATTTGATCGCGAGGAGTGGAAACGCTTACGTGCCTCTACCCCGCTTACCATTACCGACACGGAGCTTGCCTGTTTGCAGGGCTTGAACGAAACGCTGTCGATGGCAGAAGTAACCGATATCTATCTGCCTCTTTCCCGTCTGTTGAATCTGCACGTAGGGGCTACACAGGAGCTGTATCAGGCGACCAACACGTTTTTGGGGAATCAGACTGCCAAGGTGCCGTTCATCATCGGGATCGCCGGAAGTGTGGCCGTAGGAAAAAGCACGACGGCGCGTATTTTGCAGACCCTCCTGTCACGTTGGCCGAATCATCCGAAAGTGGATTTGGTCACGACCGACGGCTTCCTTTTTCCCAACCGCATTTTGGAGGAACGGGGTCTCTTGAAACGAAAGGGCTTCCCCGAGAGCTACGACACACGCAGACTGATTCAATTCTTGGCAGGGGTGAAGTCGGGTCTGCCGGAAGTGGTTGCCCCCGTATACTCTCACCTGGCTTACGACATTCTTCCCAACGAGGTGCAGGTGGTGCGGCAGCCTGACGTTCTGATCGTGGAAGGCTTGAATGTCCTGCAAATACCCGTTGACGAAAACCAGCGGCAGGTGTCCGAGGTGTTCGTCTCTGATTTCTTTGATTTCAGCATTTACGTCGACGCTGACGAAGAGAATATCATGACCTGGTACGTGGAACGGTTCAAGCTGCTGCGCAAAACGGCTTTCTCCAATCCCGCCTCATACTTCCATCGTTATGCCGGTCTGTCCGACGAGGAAGCGACGGAAGTGGCCACGGGCATCTGGAATGAGATCAACGGTGTCAACTTGTGTAAAAACATTCTGCCGACGCGCGGCCGTGCTCGCCTGATATTGGAAAAGGGAGCCAATCATTACGTGCAAAGCGTCAAGCTGCGCAAGCTGTAAAGCAGAGAAACTATTTATTAAATGAGCCTTTTGCAGATTTCTGACCCGTTGCACTACAAGGGTTTGCGAACATAAAAAAAGGACTTCACCCCAAGAAGGAGAAGTTTTCAAGCAACCACGCACGAAAACTTTTCGAGGAAGGTGAAGTCACTTGTATATTCTCCAGCCATCGTTATTTTCCTTTGAGGAACTGCAAAAACTTGAATCCAAAGAACGCCTTCCCCTGTTTTTTTCGGTTTTGGACTTACGTCCGTACGCCAAAGAATTGAGAAGCATTACGCCCCAAGGTGCAACGGGACACAGCCGCGAAGCTATTTTACGGGCTTTGTTGGTGGCTCCTCTCGAAGGAATTTCTCAATTTTCTGCTCTTCATCTGAGACTTACCAGTGATTTACGCTTTCGTTACCAATGTGGGTTTCCCATCGATCGACCCGTTCCATCCATTGCAACGTTTAGTCGTGTGTTTGCTCAAA